>CAZDAF010000039.1:0-16203 GCA_964503115.1 uncultured bacterium | reverse complement strand
CTAGTTACGACTTTGAAGAAGGCTCCGGTACCGTCCTTAGCTATTCCGCCTACATTGATACCGGCATCCCCGCGCCGGAATCTTTGGCGAGAAAGGTAGCAAAATCGGCACTGCCCGGAGTGGTAAAAAACGTACGCAAACGTATCGAGAGTGGCGGAACGTGGAAGAAAGCGGAAGGTTCCTGAAAACATTATAAATTGATAGCATTGCGTTAAATCAAAACCGTGTTATCTTTTTAAAATAAATAACAACAAGGGGAAAGGGATAAGAAAATGTGTGAATCCAACGCTTATTTTAAGGGTTCGGAAGAAGAAGAGTTGCTCATGAAGGACGTGAGTGTACTTACATCTTTGCCGGACGGTAAAATCCGCCTCGAAACCATCCTCGGCGATGAGAAGATCGTAGACGGAAAGATTATCCAGATAGACTTCGAAACTCACAAAATATTGCTGGGAGAATAATTTTCGCCACCCAACCGCCGTCGTCTTCGGCAATCTCGTTGTTTGAGCAGGAAGTTTATCAAGGATTGGCTGCGGGGCGAGTTTGCGTGAAAAAAGTGCTTAAAATGATAGCACGAAGTGGAAAAATTAAAAAAAACCGGTATTATCGAGGAATAAGTTGATGTAGGGGTAGAGATATGAAAAGCCTTGAAGAGATGGTCAAAGAATTACCGCCGGACTTAAGACAAGAAGTTCAGGATTTTGTGGAGTTCCTTCAAGAAAAGAAGGCTCGAAGGAAGCAAAAAAAGCTTCGGCTGAGTTGGGCTGGCGCATTAAAGGATTTACGCGAACAATACACATCCTTGGAACTCCAAAAAAAGGCCCTTGAATGGTGGAGCGACTAGTGTTCCTTGTGGATACTAACGTCTGGCTGGAACTCCTTTTGGAGCAAGAAAGAGCCCAAGAGGTACGTCAATTCTTCCAAGATAAAGAGGCGGCTGATATCTCCATAACTGAATTTTCTCTCTACTCGATTGCTGTCATATTATCTCGGCTGAAAAAAGATACTATCTTCGAGGATTTTTTATCAGACACCATCGAGGATTCAGGTATTTCAAGAATCGTACTTACAGCCACAGACCTCAAAAGTACAATTGCGTTGCGGCGGCGATTTCGTTTGGACTTCGACGACGCATACCAGTATGTCGCCGCAGAAAAATACAACCTGACCATAGTAAGCTTTGACCGCGATTTTGACGGCACCGAGCGGGGAAAGAAAACTCCCGCAGAAATCTTAAAAAAATAGACGTTTCTATTTTCCTGAATCCGCATATTCCACCTCCGTAGCTTCGGCAACTGATCCTTTTAAAAGGATTAGGCAGAAAAGCTTCTTAAGGGTCGGTCATGTAGCGTGCGAAGTTTGCAGTTTTCATTTGTTGGAATAGTTGAATATCCGCCCTGAGTTCGTTAAGATTAAGTGAGACCGCAAGTGAACCATGACGCGACAAGTAGCAATTTTGATAGTCGTTTTTTTCATTTGCCTCCTTGCTGCGGGTTCAGAAGCCGATTGACGGGTCAGAGCTACCTACGGAAGAGGCATTATTCAAGTATGGGTTAATGAAAACAATAGCCGACATGTCAACCTGTTTGAAATCGAAAACCATGACAAATTAATTGGAAAGCAAGAATGTCATGACACGGACGTTGTTTATCGGCATTGACGGCGGGTTCAGTAAAACCGAAGCAGCCGTAATCAATGAAGAGGGCGCGCTATTGGCTTTTACGCGTGGTCCCGGCTCGGCAATCAGGGGAATTCCGTCAAAAGACGAATGTAAATCGCTGCTCGAACGCGCATCCGAGGCCTGCGATCAGGCCGGTATATCCATAGAAGACGCGGCCATGTGTGGGATCGGGCTGAGCGGGATCGACTTCCCCAGTGAGTTTGAAGGCCAGCACGCAAGGGTGTCAGAAAGCCTTGGAATTGCGCCTGAGCGGCTGACGCTGGTCAACGACGGTATCGTGGCCCTGTGGGGGGCCACCAACGCCGAGGCGGCGGCGATTGTTCAGCATGGGTCCGATTTTACGGCGGCCTATCGCAATCAATTGGGAAACGAAGTTCTCTTCGGCCATCTCAATGTCGGAGGTATCTTTAACATCCGCCAGGAACTGGTGAAAGCAGTCGGTCGTATGATTGACGGCCGCCTTCCATACACGGATTTTACGGAAGCTGTTTTAAAACACTACGGCATTGACTATTCCGATGAGTTTGCCGAGAAAGCATACCGTCATCATATTAACAATAAACTGATATTATCGACGCCACCGCTGATTTTCGACGCTTGGCGGCAAGGAGACCCAACGGCAACCGAATTGGTACAAAAGGCCATGGAAGATTATGTGACTGCCGCCGAGGCAATGATTAAGCGGATGCAAACCGATGATGCGGTAGTCTTTTTCGGCGGAGGCTTGATTGATCAGGGGGGCGATGCCCTGCAGGCGCTGTTGGCTGACAGGTGGCGGGTCGTCTGTCCCAGAGTCCGAATGGATTCACCACGGCTGAGGCCGGCCTTGGGCGCGGCCCTCATGGCCGTTCATGCGAACGGCCTTGACACAACCGTCTTGTTTGATATTTTGGCAAAGGAAAAAATACTTTGAGGCGCTTGACACGATACGCTTGCCCAGTGGAAGTGTATGTTAATCCCGTTGAACTCGGTGAGACTCTCGCCAACGATGTGGCCTATATGATTCAAGCTGCCAATGACGATGATAGGTCATTTGTACTCGGCTGTCCTGGTGGGCGAAGCGGAGTGACAACCTATCATGCGTTAGGAGTGACCGCTACCAAGCGGGGACTGGACCTGAGCCAACTGATCATCGCCACGATGGATGAGTATGTGATGGCCAAGGGCACGGATTTCGTGAAATGCAATATCGATTCGCACTATAGTTGCCATCGGTTTGCTCTTGAACAGATACAGACCGTTCTCAACCAAGGCCTGCCCGCCCCGAGTCGTATCCCGGACGCCAACGTCTGGATACCTGACCCGGCTTGTCCGAATGACTACGACAAACGTCTTGAAAATGCCGGTGGTATCGACTTATTCATCATCGCCTCGGGCGCCAGTGACGGTCATGTGGCTTTCAACCCGCCGGAAACCTCTCTTTCCAGCAAAACCCGCGTTGTAAAGCTGGCTGAAACGACGCGCCGCGACAACATGGTGACGTTTCCCGAATTTACCGATATCAGTGAGGTTCCTTCATATGGAGTCACTGTTGGGTTAGGAACAATTTGTGATCTTTCCAGAGAGGTCGTGCTCATCATTCACGGGTCTGACAAAAGAGCTGCCACGCGCCGGTTACTGGGATATACCGGATTTGATGAGGCTTGGCCCGCCAGTTGTGTTTTCGAG
Source organism: uncultured bacterium (assembly GCA_964503115.1). GTDB lineage: Bacteria > RBG-13-61-14 > RBG-13-61-14 > CAYWKU01 > CAYWKU01 > CAZDAF01. The sequence continues at coordinate 12,854 of CAZDAF010000039.1, read as the reverse complement.
GCCGGGAATGGCCGTATCCTGCTGGACAATGCCGCTGCAGAAACACTTGGTGATGAGACCGCCTAATAAGATGTTATATGGCAGAAGAATCTAAATACGATAAAAAGATTTGGATACCGATTGTTCCAGGCCTAAGATGGCTTTATAACAAGCTATTAATGATGGTGGTCTCCCCACATCTTGAAGATGCGGGCGGAGATACAATGTTAGCGACGGACATGGCTTCCGAGTCTGTGATGGGAGCTTCAAACTACGCCACAGCGCTCGGTAACGGCAGATTGTTTGTGGAAGTTTCGCCATGGGCCGAGTTGACAGTCTTCCGATGGCCCAACCCAACCTATTCGGACCAACTGCGTTACTTTACCCTGGCTAACGGCACCAGCCTCAAGGTAAAGCCCGTGAGGAGGGGAAATGACGCGCCCTCCAAGGACTGGAGTCGCTATGGCCGACCTGTAGAACCCTGTCCGGGTCTTGGCTCGTCAGGCGGTGTGATAACCACGAACGGCAAGACTCTATGGTCGCACGATCCGGTATGGAAAAGCTCCCGCCGTTTCGAGCCGGAAGATGGAACGGTCCTCCTTACTAAGCTTGAAGACAGTGGCATAAATATGCTGGTGGAAGACTTCATTCATCCGAAGTATGACTTGATGGTGAGAAAATTCACACTCGATGGGCCGGCGGAAAAGTTCGTATATCATTCCACCTTTGCTCCCTTCATGGCCGAACCCGGAGAATACATGAATAATGATCCAAAAAGAGCCGGTTTCGCTGCGCTGTATCTTAAAGAAGATGACCTGATAATACACTTTAAACCCCATGAGAGTTCAGATTTACGCGTTAAGAAAAACCGCGAAGTGATCCTGACTGCCGCAGACCTTGATAATGCATTTCCAGGGGGTGGCGTGTTCATAGCCTGGGGGTTTGGAACGGCTAGTGACGAACATCATGTGGGTTCTGACCATTGCGAAAAGTACAAAAAAGACGCCCCGCAATACGTTTACGAAGCCGCACGGGACGACGCTCTAAACATGAACGATTATTACGAGGGCAAAGTTGATGCCAAGCTTGCGAAAAGGCTTGAAAGAAACGAGAACCAAGTCACGGTTTATATCGCTATTGCCACCTCCGCGGCTGAAGCGATGGGGATAATCGAGCGGGCTAGGAAGGCCGAATCGGAGCTTAAATCGGAGACTGTGAACCATTGGCTCGGCATCTCGGAAAAAATTCGAATACCGGATGAAGCGGGAGAAAATAACTTGCGTGTGGCGAAGAGGTCACTCCTGAATCTTATTCAGGGACAGGACAAAAAAGGCGGATGTATTGTTGCGTCGATATCGAGACAGCCCGCCTACAATTTTGACTGGCCCCGAGATGGCGCATTCTTCGACTTGGCCTTGGATATGGCCGGTTTCCCGGAATTAGTGGACTTACACCATGAGTTTTACAGACGGACGCAGTTCGATAAGAGTTTCGGATTTGCGCCGGCAAGGATGGTTAATTTTCAGGCGCCTGTTTTTAAGCCTTCAGGACACTGGCCCTCGAATATGGCGGCGGATGGATCAGTCGGCTCTGTCCCAAAATTCATTCATTTCGAGATAGATGAAACCGCGCTCACGGCATGGAACATGTGGAGACATTGGAAATGCCTGCCTGACGAACAGGCGCGAGAGTACTCGGCTCGCATGAAGTCAACACTGGAGGCCGGCGCCGACGCCCTCGTGGACTACGTGGATATCAAGAAAGGCTGGACCAAACCTGCGTTTGAAGATGATAGTTTCCTACCCGGCGCCACACTTCATGGAGTGACATCGGTATTGGCCGGTCTTGCCTCCGCATGTGATGCGGGACCCCGGTGGAGCATCGATCAAGGCAGGTACGGTAAGTGGTGTGAGGCCGCCGAAAACTTATGCGCAGGAGTAAGGGCAAGGATCGGCGACCCCGAGGTGCTTAAAAAATCGGGTTGGAGGGGAATAGCGTGGGCGTTGTGGCCGGCGCCCGTCTTTGAGAACTACAATGAGCCGGAAGCCGCAGCAGTCAAGAGGATACTGGCAGTAAAAATCAAGGAAAAGATGAGCAAGAACACAGCGGGGTTTGTCTATCTTGGTGAAGATATTTTCACTCTGGCCCTGGCGGACCGAGAGCAGGGAGAATATCGGGAACTGTTGATCGATGCTCTCAAGTTTTTTACCGGCGAGATCCCCTTCCCGGGAACGGATTGTTATGGAGAAGTTACCGTATGGGTTGATGTGAATGGTGAAAAGGTTTCCCAGCAACGAACCAGTATTCCCCATATTTGGAACGGGGTGACAGTGTACCTTGCTGTCATGGCCATATACAACCCCGAAGCATTTGACCGGATGAAACCACCGGCGCCGAATTTGGCTCTTGGGGCCGGCCGATAATCAAGAGAGGCAATGGATGCAGACGGTAATAATATTAAAAGCCCGTTGCGGAACTCATGAAGGGCGCGAGTATATTCGCACCTTTGCCGGACGGAAAAATCCGCCTCGAAACCATCCTCGGCGATGAGAAAATCGTAGACGGAAAGATTATCCAGGTAGACTTCGAAACTCACAAAATATTGCTGGGAGAGTGATAATCCGGAGAGGATAGGGGCGGTTATTTATTTTCGGCGAGTAATTTATCCGCTATTTCCGAGGCCGCAAGCCTGAGTGATTCGTCGGCTTCGGCCGCCGGTATGCTTTTCATGTCGGCTTCAATAGCTTTGGCGCTGTAAGGCAAAAATCCAAGCACGGGCACATCAAGAGCGTTTTTCTCGATAAATTCCCGATCTGAATCGTTACGTACCTTGTTGCCGACGATGGCGATGCCGGTAATGCCTATATCGGCGGCCAGTGTTTTTATTCTTTCGGCGGTTTCAAACGATCTTCGCCCAGGCTCGACCACGATGATAAGGCGGTTAACCGCGCCCGAAGTGCCGCGGCCGAGATGTTCGACGCCGGCCTCCATATCCATAAGTACCACCTCATCGCGAGACAGCACCAAATGAGTAATAAGGTTTTTCAGCAAAACGCTTTCCGGGCATACGCAACCCGAACCGCCGCCTTTGACCGTACCCATAACGAGGAGGCGTATACCGTTCTTCTCGACGCTCAACTCGTCCGGCAAATCTTCCACCTTCGGGTTCATCTTGAAGAAACTGCCGAACGCTCCCACCTTGGCCCCGGTACGCTCTTCGATAAGCTCCTTCATTTGCGCCACGGGGATTATCTTATCCGCATCGGGGAATCCCAAAGCCCCCGCCAGGTTCGGGTCGGGGTCCGCGTCCACTATGATGACATCCATGCCGCGTTCGCGGAAGGCTTTTGAAAGAAGCGCCACCAACGTTGTTTTGCCTACTCCGCCCTTTCCTCCTATGGCGAGTTTCATGATTTCCCTTCCATTGATGCTTTCAACATTTTAATTGCCGTCATACCGGCCAGCATGGTAATATCCTCTGCGGGCAGGTAATCGGTTATCGTTTCATCGAACAGGCACGCCGCCTGCGGCTCGAACTCATCATCGCCCTTATAGACGATATAAATAATATCCACGCGGGGCAGGGCGGATACCAGAACCGCCGCGTCGCCGCCGTCGCAAGGAACACCGTCGAAGCGGGCCGCTGCGGAATGAAGCAATTGAGGGTTCGATGCGAATGCCGCCAGCAATGGTTGATGAACCCTTGCGACGAAATTGGGCCAGTAGGATCTGCCGTCCGGTATTTCCTTGTAGCTGATAAGCTGTCCCGTCGGTGTTTTCCCTGTTGCTTGTAGGAGGTAATGCAGAAGCAATATTTTTTCCCATAACTCGACTTCACCGCCGGCCGGATCGGTGACATCGAGATCGGAGACTGTAAGGTGAAGGTTGCGACCGAGCATTTTGATTTGGGCGATGTCTTGAGATGCAAGCCATGTCGCTCCTGCCGCTTCGACGCGCTCGGCAAGATCGAGCGCTCCAAGCTTCTCGATCACTATCTTGAGAGCGGTCTCATAATTGTCCTGCGGCGACGGGATATCTATTTTCGCGCGTTTGTCTTTTTCGTTCATCTGCTGACTATAAAGGTGACTGATGCGAGCTGTATAACCCGCCGGTCGCCCTTACAACCTCTTGAAAAATCGGGCGGTTCATGCGAGTTATACGACCTGTAGGGCCATATAGCCCGTTAGTGAACCGCCCGTGTTTTTATCGCCGATGCTTTTTCCCGCAGGATGTCGTCAAATTTCCAGCCAGGAATCCGAATATAACGATTCGCCTGTAAGCACCTTCACGGTTTTGTAGTATTTCATGAGTTCATCGCTCAAATCGTCGGTGTTGACGTCGCGACCTTCCATGACGGAGACCACCAGTTCCTGAATATCGGGCCGTTTGCCCTTTGCGATATCCGTCATCACAGGGTCGTAAGCATCTACTATGGACGAGTACAAACCGTGGTGAATGAGCATGCAGACGTAAGTGCGATTAAGCCAGGGCCTGAGATCGTCGGGAACGCCGTTGGAGATGTTCGACAGTCCGACGGTGCTCTTGACTCCAGGCGCTATTTCGGAAAGCATACTCATGAAAGTCACGCAAGCCTTTACCTGATTGATCTCAACGCTTACCGGGGACACAATGGGATCTACCCATATACGCTCCGGCGGAATACCGGCCTCGGTGGCAAGGTGGTAAAATTCCACAGCGTGTACGGCGCGCTCGTTCTCATCTCGCGGCATGCCATCTTTGCCCCACAACAGAGCGATGACATCGGCTTCATACTTGGCAGCCATCTTTATGCCCGGCTCGAGGCGGTCGGGCTGCAGCGAAACGGAATTCATCAAGGGACGACCCTTGTGGACTTTAAGCCCGCCCTCCATGGCATCGAGGTTGGTTGTGTCCAGTGAAAGTGGCAGGTCGGTTACTTCCTGGACGGTCTTTACCAGCCACTCCATGGTTTCCGCCCCGCCCTTTCGGGCCGGACCTATATTCATATCAAGGTAGTCCATGCCGCGTTCGACTTCTTCCTTGATCATTTGCTGAATCGGTTCCGGGTTTCTTTGCTTGATGGCCGGTCCGATGGATTTGGACATGATATTTATATTTTCACCTATGCAAATCATGCTCCTCTCCTTCTAAAGATAGTTCCTACTGAAGCTGTTTAAGGAATGCGGTAACATACGCCGCTTCCCTGGGGCCGATCATGATCTCCCATTCGGGGAGCTCTTCTTCCAACTCGCCGCTTATGCCGGCCACGAATCCGGGGATGATTAGACGCTTTTTGGCGATTTTTTCCTCTATTCCGACCTTCTTGACGAAAGGCCCGATGGCATCCGCGACGAATTTACCCGCGGCCCATGCGGTAAGCACGCTGAGTCCCTCAGCATCCATGACCAGCAACCATGTGGGTACCCGACCCGCCTCGATCTCGCCGGATACGATGAAATAGGTAAGGCTGAAATTTGTGGTAATGACTACAGGAGAATTTTCGTCGGGGTCGTTGAGCTCGTATATGCCCTCCGTGGTGGCCATCGGCCGTTGCGGGTCGGCGTATATGTTCATTCGGGCAACCAGGAGTGGGAAAAGCGTTTCTCCGACAACATCGCTCAGAACGATGATGCCGCCGTACTTGGCTATGAACATGGACGCATAGATAGCTTCTTTAAGAGGATTGTCGGTCATTTCATTCGGAAAAACCATTGTAGGGAATCCGACGGTACGCTCCGTCTTATGGATCGCCAATCGGCGTACGGCCACCTGGTCGGTTAGAGCCTGCTTGATGTTTTTGGGAGTTGTGTCGATGATGATGTCCTTGAGACCGGCGTCGGAGAGTTTTTTTGTGAGTGCGCTTATCGCGTCGATACCGTCCGCTTTAGCGACAACGGGCACGCCCAGTTCCTTTGCGATTTCCGCCACAGCATCGGCGTTGCCGTCGGTCGCAAAGCCCACGACGGGCTTTTTATCGGCTATGGCTTTCGCCGCCTGGCCGAGTACTGCAGGGTCGTCTGCGAGCAATGCGATCGGTTTGGCGGTAGCTCCGGCAACCTTCTTGGCCAGAGCCTCGAACGCGGCCGCATCACCCTTGACGGATTTGAGTACCACGATATTGCCCTTGAGCATAAGCCCGACACGTTCGTATTCGAGTTTGTTGATGCGGTCCACGCGACCGTCCACATCCTCGTCGCTCATCGCATCGGTGATAAGAACGCCGATGCCCGACGGGTTGACAAATGTTTTCTCGTGGCGGAAGAGAACAGTCTCACCGCCTACCTTGAAAGACTCGTCACCTGTCCCGACGGTAACCGGGCGGATGGGAGGCGCGCTTGCAGAATCCAATTCCGCCACTACCTCATCGCTGACATGCGGGCATGCGGACAGCTCGGCCTGACCCGCCGCAAGCTTCATGGCAAACGCCATGCACGTGGGTACGCCGCAGTCACCGCAATTGGTTCTGGGCAACTTCTTGTAGATTTCGATTCCGGTAAGTGCCATTTTTCTTGTTTCCTCCTTAAAATTGCCTTAGATGAGCGGCGGGAGCTTCAGAACCGGATGACCTACCTTCTGGATGTGTTCCAGAACTTCATCCTCGGTTGTCGCAACGGTTTCGTCGGCTATTTTGTCCAGCAAATCCGGTACTCCTAAATCTTCAGCACGCTTGGAGAACCTATCTTTAAGTTCGTCTTTGAGGTGTTTTGGCATCCAAACGAGCCTTTCGAGTCCGCCCTCGCCGTATTCAAACTTTTTGGACAAGATGAAAACTTTCGCGTGTCCGACGAATCCCGGTGTCACGCCTCCACCGCCGACGCTACCGGCCAGGGTCGAGAATTTCATGCCGATCGGAGTCATGCCGGTAAAGTCGCGGTCCACGGTCATAAGGCCGTTGCACATCGGCAAAACGGCGGCGATGCACTCGAAGCAACCGCAACTTGTCATCGGCTGCCGCATGATGCCGTATGTATCGTACCATTCGACGTTGCCCCGGCTGGCCTTGTAAATAAAATCGTTAACACCCTTCCATTGGCCGTAGGTGGCATCAAGTACCTCGCCCTTTATAACGGGTTGATTCGGCCCGGTGGGGTTAATTTCGTATGCGGCCTTGCAATCGAGCCAGCTATAGGCTCCGCAAAGGCCCGTTCGCTCGGGAGTGACAATACAAACGTGGTTCGGAGCAAAGCTCTGGCATAGCGTGCACGAGTAGAAGGTATCCACTTCCTCGTCTACCATGCCCTCAAGGCGCTCATCACGCTTTAGGAAGATTTCGCGCGCGTCTTCGGTTAACTTCTTCACCTTATCTTCCTCGGTGTAGATTTTTACCTGTACCTTATCCACGATAGTGTTGAACTCTGCGTGGAATTTTGCGTGCAGAATTTTGCCGATGTGTTCAAGCGTGAAGCCCTTCTCAACGGCGCCTTTGGAGATGCGGTACCAGGCTATGTCGCGCTGGCCGATATGCATGGTGCCTTGGGCGTAGTTGACAAGGTGGTGAACCTGGCGCTCGAGAATAGGCAGGAAGTCTTCCTGCATCTTGCGACCGGCAAGCAACAGCTCGATACCCAAAGGCAACTTTGCAGGCGGCTCGATGTCTTTAAGCTCGGGACCGATAACCTCGACCTTGCCGTCTTCAACCTCGTTCATTTCCTTGAGGTAGCTGATCTCGATACAAGGTGTGCGGCCTCCGCCGGCCTCAAGGTAGATGTCGTCGCCACGCACGCGCTCGCCCTCGAAGGCCGGGCCGTAGTTGACCGGCACGGGAACTTCGGTAACGGTTACCTTCAAACCGCGAACCTCGACGGCCTTCGATACTATTTCGTTGTGCGGGATGTTCGATACGACGTGTTCGTATGTGCAGATGCCTGTGGGAAGGACTTCCGGTATGGGAGTATCGGCGATCACGGGGAAGCCCCAGTTGATGATGCCCGCCGCGTTGGCGTACCACTCGTCGGTGACGTAGCCAAAAGGCAGCCCAAAGGCGAATATGCGGTCCTTGTTATAAATGAGTACCTTGCGGTACTCGCCCGCCTCGATACCGCCGAAGCTCAGAGCCGCCCGAGTGGCGAATCCCATCGCGAACACCGCAGCGCTTACGCTGGGTCCGAATGGAACGAGCCTTGTGCCCCATCCGACCTGAACTCCGGCCTCGACGAGTTGTTCGGCAAAGTGCTTACCGTTATGCTCCGCAGCCATAAACACGTAGAGGTTCTTTTTCTGCAACTCTTCGGCGATGTTCTTGGCGGTTTCGGGATCGGGCACCGAACCCAATATAGCGGCGAATCCCGGAGCGGTACCGTCCACGAACTCGACGCCGCGCTTGCGAAGAATAATGTCGTCGGCGGCACCCAGCCAAAGTTTATCATCGGTCGGATCTTCACCCTGCACGTAGAAATCCGGTTCCTCGATGTATCGGATGGCTTCTTCGCATTCCTCGGCGAACAAAGTCGCCATGCCCGCGTCAAGAGCGGGAGCCAGGTAAGGAAGGTGAACATTTTCTTTCACAAGAGGCGGAAGAAGCCGTTGGCATGTCTCGAATACATAACCCATATCTTCCAGCTTTTCGACCTTGTATCCGAGAATGCCGTAGATGACCGGGAGGAAGTAGCCGGTATTAGGGAAGGCCACTTCCTGGTTGGCACCGAACTTTTCCAGAGCTTCTTTGTATTTTTCCTCGGCCCGGGAGATGATCTTGTGAGCTCCCCGAATGGCCGCGCTAGCGATTAGTTTTGACATTTGTTGTGATCCTCCTTATTAGTTCCTGGGAATTAAGCCATATCGCGGCGCATTTCCATATCAAATAAGACCCTCTCGCGAGCCTTGTCGATACCGAGGGCTTTTCGTTTCTTGTCGATGTGTTCGATCATGAGTTTGGCCGCTTTTTCGGGATCCGGCTCGAAGCCCCATTTTCCGCCCAGAGTCTCTTCGAGCTCATTGTAGAGCAGATCCTGCATTTTCGCGCTGCCGCTGATGGGGAACGTCACACCGAACACGGTGTAAACACCGCTGGCCACGAAGTAGTGGCCGATGCTGATGGCCTTTTCGCTCATCCATTCGGGTGCGGCGCCCGCGACAGGCAGGTCGCTGATGTCGTCTCCGAGTCCGCCATCTTTGACCACGGCGGCGGCGGCCATAAGAATGCGGGAGTTATCCACGCAGCTACCCATGTGCAGCACCGGCGGAATTCCAACCGCCTCGCACACTTCGGCAAGGCCATTGCCGGCCATCTTAACGCCCTGTTCCGGATCGAGCAGGCCCACCTTGCCGGCGGCTATGGCCGAGCAGCCGGTGGACAACACGAGAACATCGTTGGCAATGAGCTCCTTTATCATGCGAATATGATCGGAGTCGTGCACCGTGCGGGCGTTGTTGCAGCCGACCACTCCGGCGACTCCGCGAATGCGGCCGTTGATAATGTTGTCGTTTAGAGGTCGGTAGCTCGCGCGGAAACTGCCGCCCAAGAGGTAATTGATGGTCTCATGGCTGAAGCCGACGACCATGTCGGTCGACTCTGCCGGCACACAAGCGGCGTCCTTTTTCCGGTTTGGGAAGTTTTCGATGGTTGCGCGGACGATCTTTTTGGCGGCTTCGTAGGCGTTGTGCTCGTCGAACTGAATATGTGTAGCGCCGGGCATTTTGGCACGGTAATCGGTGGTGATAAGCTTCGAGTTGTAGCATGCGGCCACGTCGGCTACGGATTGCATGATGCACTGCACGTCCACCACCATGCCGTCCACAACGCCGGTGACAAGTGCGAACTCTTGCTGGAGGAAATTTCCAGCCAGTGGTATGCCGTGCCGCATTAACAACTCGTTGGCGGTACAGCACATCCCGGCGAGGTTGATGCCTTTTGCGCCGACTTTCTTGGCCAACTCGATCATCTCCGGGTCGCGGCTGGCCGCAACGACCATTTCGGAAAGCAGCGGCTCGTGGCCGTGAACAACGAGATTGACGCTTTCCGGTTCGAGCACACCGAGGTTGGCGCGGCAGATGATAGGCTCCGGGGTGCCGAACAATATGTCCTGGAGCTCGGTGGCTACCATCGAGCCTCCCCATCCGTCGCCGATAGCGGCGCGAGTGCCCTGAAGCATCAGGTTCCGGTAATCTTGATCGACACCCATGTGAGTGCGGTGCATGATCTCGACTATCTCCCGGTCAATGCCTCGAGGTACGACACCGAGCTTACGCCATACCTCTTGCCTTTTGAGCGGAGCGCGCTTGATAAGCGCCATTTCGCCTTCCTGGTTTCCAAACAGGCCCAGGCTCTTTTCGCCGACATCAATGGCGATGTCCTGGTCGGATCGGCCCTCGATCTCAACGTCGAGATCGATAGCCAGGCGATAGAGCTTCATGGGGTCTTTGACTTCATAACCCGGTATTTCGCCCTTTGCGGCGGCGAGGAACACCTCTGCCACTCCTCGACCATGGTCGGAGTGAGCAGAAGCTCCTCCGGCGATCATGCGTATGAAGTTTCGCGCTGCAATGGTATCGGGAGTGGCGCCGCAAACGCCTCTACGTGCGGCCTCCTTGGCCTCGTACTCCTCGTCGGTCATATCCGCCTTACGCTTGACGGAAGGCAGACGACAAGGCCCCATCGAGCAAATTCGGCAACAAGTTCCTTCGCTGCCGATGGGGCAGGGTTTCATCTTCTCCGCACGGTCAAATACCGTGCTTACTCCATCCTTACGAGCTTTTTCCAAAAGCTCGATTACAGTAGGATCTGAGCTATACTTATTTTCTGACATTACTTCCTCCTCGCCCGGCTTAATGTTGCACATGCAAATGGTTGTTTAACTTGTCGGCCGGGCATTCTCCTCGGTATAGTCCGGATTTTTTTAAAGAAAAACATACTGCAATTCCGGATCGATGTCTGTTTGTTCGCATGTCTTTCATTCTTCTACGGTGATATGTTGATTACAACCGATTCTCGACGGACTGTCAGCCCGTGAGTTCGTCCGCGATCTCCCTAATCAGTTTCATGGTTTCAGGATGCCTCAAAACGAGCACATCCGAGCCTGCCAGAAGGCATAGCACGGCGGTAATGGCTTCCATTATTATTCCGCGTTTCAGCGGGTCGCCGAGATCGGGAGCCTCGTCGGTGCCGACCTTGGCTTCCTTCGTTTTCCAGACTTCGCCGCCTATCATGTTCAGAAGCGGGAAAGCAAGCTTGTCATCGCCCTGGGTGAGCCCGGCCATTTCGATGCGTTCCATGACCGAATAGCAGTATTCGAGGCCGTAGCCCAGCCCTCCGGTGGTGGGGTCAATAAGGAGCTTGCTTTCGGGCACTCCAAGTTGTTCGAGCAAGACGTTTAGTTGCTTTGCGAGGTTGATGTCGATGGGGGTGCTTGCTATAACCGTATGACCGTAACCGATGGCGCCCGCGCCGATAGTTTTGTAGTTGTTTTCGGTAACGGGTCCGAGGATAAGCGGTTTATCTTCCACCGTTTCGGCGATCTTGCGCAAGGTTTCGCCGTCTTTCTCGTCATTGGCGCATCCCCAGACGATGAGAGGCACATCTATGGCATCCGATACTTTCTTGACGAGTTGTGCCGCCTCCTCGGCGGGCGCGTTTCTGGTGTTGGGGTCTATGCTGACCAGCCGAAGGCATACTGCATCGGCGCCCAACTCTATGCATTTCTTGGCCCATGCCACCGGATCGTTCAAGACGTCGCCGTAAATATCGGTGAGAGCAGGCGGCCAGTCATCAGGAGCGTCATCGAGCACCTCGATTGCAATCCGGGGCTTGTGGGGCATTTCACCTTCGAACAGGTGAAATGGATAAGCACTTGCCCCTCCAACCGTAACCGCCTTGTCGCCGGCGCCAAGGGTGATATCTCTGATTTTACCAGTGTAACTGATTTTTGGTATTTCCAGTGCCAATTCCTATTCCTCCTTTTGTTTCCGAAGCGATCACGCCGGCATCTTACGCTTTTCGCTGCCGTAGCCTTCTACTCCGGACCAATACCTTTCACCATAATTAAGATATTTAAGCATCTCCTCACGGTTCCGTAACCTGTTGCGCCACAGGCCCGGACCTTCGGGTTTGCCCTGGTCATAAGTTTCGCCCAAGGTTTTCACTTTCGAGCCATCAAACAGTTCTTTTTCGATCATTGGTTCCTCGTTCTTAGCCAAGATTAGTCACCTCCTTTTTTTCATGAGAACCAAGGTGTTTCACCCGGTTCGATTTTTATAGCATCCCGATTCTTTACGGAAAGCTTAATTCTTTAAGCGATTTCATCAACCGTGGTTCCAAATTTTATCAAATAACTTCGCCGCCTCGACCGCTGCCGGTGAATCATCGGGCAGTTCGAGGAGCGGACGTTCTTCCACGCTGAATTCACTCACGAGCGGATCGGAAGGGATTATTCCTAAGTACTCAATATCCAATTCGCTTATGGTTTCCATTATTTTAGGATGAACCTCACCGTTCGGGCGATTCAATAGCAGGCCAAGTTTTGGTATATCCAATTCCAACTCTTTGACCAGGTCGATTAAGCGTGACGCGGTGCGAATCCCGACGGGAGTGGGATCGGCAACCATGAGAAGCACATCGATGTTCTCCACGGTGCGGCGCGACACATGCTCCATTCCCGCCTCGTTATCGACCACCACGGCGGCGTAGTTGGGCTGCAATTTCCCGACGAAATCCCTGAGCACCGCATTTGGCGAACAATAGCAACCCGGCCCTTCCGACCTGCCCATGGTAAGGAGATCAATATCCTTGCCTTCGCTGACGGCCGCATGGAGGGTGGCGGTTAAATATTCCTGCTTACTTATTCCGGACGGTATTTTTTCGAGGGATTTCAGCCATTCCTGCTGTAGTTGGCCGACGGTTTTGAATACCGGCAGACCGATGCCCGTAGCGAAGTTGGCGTCGGGATCCGAATCCACGGCCA
>CAZDAF010000038.1:0-16290 GCA_964503115.1 uncultured bacterium | reverse complement strand
AAAGCGTAAGCAACAATAATACCGCTATTAACCTTCGCATTTTGTTCTCTTCTCACTTTCCATTGGATGCGTTTTTAGCTTTACCCTATTACTTGAGCAAGATTTTACAAGATTACTAAGTTATAATAATCATCTTCAGGCTTAATGCCATGGGCAACGGTGCGAAAAAAGAAACAAGCCTGGGCGACGGCGGTCTATTCGGGCAATGGGTCACGGATTCCGACGATCTTCCCGCGTTCGATTACACCGCCCTTTGGGAAGCGCCGCCCGCCGAGATCGAAGACTTCGACCACTGGCACCAGGTGGGAGGTGACCGCTACACCGCCGAAGCGCACGCAGGCGGCTGGACGGTTCCCTACCGCTGGGAGGGCGGCCTGGTGCGGCTCGCTACTCGTGACGACCGGGATTGGAGAAACCTGGCCGGAGTCGGGGCGCTATACAATACCGACGGACAGGTGTTTCCTCTGATAAGACCCCGCCTGCCGAGAAGATGGAAGTGGCTCGCGCGATGGGGAGCCGGTTACGCCGAATGGTCGGTCGAATCCGACTCGATGCGTATTATCCGTCGAGTTTCGGCGCCTTTCGGCGATGACCCGGTTTTAATGGTGGAGGTCGATCTCGAGTTATCTGAGAAGATGGCTTACGAGGAACGCTGGCCGGTGCTGCCATACGCCATAACCATCCCGTTGCCCATGACGCGTTATTCGAAGCCGCCTGAAGGCTTGCGCGGAATCGACCGCGCCGCGTGGAAGTTGATCACCGGGGTATCGGAATCGCTGCGACGAATAGGAGACATACCCCGCCGCCTTTACGCTCGAAGATTGAAGTGGAGCGTTCGCGAGGAAGGCGCTTGTGCAATTGCAACTCCTGCTTATCGGAGTTTGCTTCCATCGCCGCAAGGAAAGCGACGCACATGGTTCGATCACCATCCCCAACCAATGTTCCTGGCCGTGCTTGAAGGCGATGCCGAACCTCAGGTTTACCTCATTGAAGGCGGTGTGTTGCTCGCCGCTCGGACTGTTGAAATACCTGCCGGGAAGTCAAAACTGCGGTTCCTGTTCGGGTGGGCGCCTCAAAACGATATACAGAACCTCATTGAAAAGTATCAAGCCAACCCCCGAAACAAATGGGCCGACTCTCTACCGAACTTGAGTGCGCCCGAAAATGAAAGCCTCGAGCGCGAAACCACATGGCATGGCGCATACCTGCGCGGGATGCTTATCAAGGACAACTACTTCGATTCACACCTCCTGCCGCAAGGATCGGCGTACAGCTACCTGCACGGCGCTCACGGCGCGGTACGCGATTACATCTTTTCTCTGGTTCCATTGATATACATGGCGCCCGACCTCGCCCGGGAATTTTTACTCGGTATTACCCGGTTGACGCTGCCGACCGGCGAAATTTTATACAGCCATGTCGGGCACGGGCAATCCACCGGCGCGGGCGGTCTGCATGCGGCGCCGACTGATTTGTCGCTTTTTCTGCTGTGGGGCATCGTCGAATATATCTCCGCCACCGGGGATTTTTCCATACTGGACGAAGTCGTCCCCTTTTACCCGAAAGAAAAGGACCTTAATTCAACCCTTCGAGACCGCGTTATTCTAGCATGGCGCTACATGAGAGATGTCGTGGGCACCGGCCCGCACGACCTTTTGCGCGCCGGCACCGGAGATTGGAACGACCCGATCAGCCTGATGGTAAGCAACCCGCGCGCGTTCCATCGCCGAGGCGAATCGTGCTTCAACACCGCAATGGCCCTGTGGGTTCTGCCACTGACGGCAAAGCTCGTCGAAACGTGGGATGCGCGGGAGGCGCGAGATATTCGTTCTTTTGCATCGGCGCTTGAGAAGGCGATGTTCGAGGCGTGGACAGGAGAATGGTACCTTCGCGGCTGGGACGGCGAGAACCGGCCGGTGGGTGAAGATCGATTATTTTTGGAATCGAACGTCTGGTGCATGATTTCAGGCGTCGGAGGCCCTGAAAGAATGCGCAAGCTGGTAAAAAACGTCGCCGAACGGCTCGACGACCCTTCCCCCATCGGCGCGGTGATACTTGATAAGCCCGTCCGGGTAAAGTATGGCGTTCTCGCGCCGGGGTGGGATTGCAACGGAGGCGTTTGGGCCGCCATAAACGGCCTGTTATGCTGGGGATATTCTTTATACGATTCCGAGCGCGCATGGCGAAATATCGAGAAGCAATCGCTGGCCGCACACGCAAGGGCATATCCGCATATATGGTACGGTATATGGAGCGGGCCGGATTCGTACAACGCTCACTGGGCCCAGGACGCAGGACACACGTTCATACATCCGCTGACTCCCATGCGGGAATACCCCGTCATGAACTCGAATGCGCACGCCTTGCCACTGCTGGCGCTGTTGCGTATCGCCGGGGCGCAACCTACCGGGACGGCTCTGGATATAGCCCCGAAAATACCGCCACGGCTCGATCCGTGGAAGGTGAATTTCCCATTGCTTTCCATCGAGATGCAAGATGGCGAATTAAGATATAAGATCAAGTAAAAAGACAAGGGAGTTAAGCCCCTTGCCCCAAATCGCACGGGGAGGACGTAATATGGCCGTTATTGAAAAGTTGGACATGAAAGCTATCGGTGAGGAGGCTCTCGAGCATCTGCGCACCCTGATTCGTATCGACACCACTAACCCGCCGGGAGGAGAGGTTGCTGCATGCGAATATATCCGCAAAGTGTTGGCCGCCGATGGCATCGAGTCGGAAATTCTCGAAAAGGAGCCCGGCAGGGGAAACCTGGTAGCACGGATCACCGGCGACGGATCGCGCAAACCGCTTTTGCTGCAAGGACATACAGACGTCGTACTGGCCGAGGCGGATAAGTGGTCGCATCCGCCTTTCGCAGCGGAGATCGCCGACGGGTACTTGTATGGACGCGGCGCAATCGACATGAAAAACATGGTGGCGATGGAAATCGAGACCTTGCTGGTGGCCAAACGCGAGGGTTGGCCTATCAAGCGCGATATTATTCTCGCAAATGTGGCCGACGAGGAAGCGGGCTGCGAGATGGGGTCGAAGTTCCTCGTCGAGGAGCATGCCGACAAGGTAAGTGCGGAATATGCGCTGGGCGAAATAGGCGGTTTCAGTCTCGATGTGCGCGGTACGCGGTTCTGGCCCATCGGCATTGCGGAGAAAGGCGTCGCATGGATAAAAATCACCGCCGAAGGCACCCCCGGCCACGGCGCGATGCCAAACCCGGATAACGCCGTGGTCAAAATAGCACACGCTGCAGAGCGAATCGGCGCCGCCACACTCCCGCTGCATGTGACCGAAGTGGTAAAGACGTTCGTCGAGGCCATGGCTGAAGCTCAACCCAAGCCTGTGGCAAAAATACTGCGACAGGTGACCAACCCGATGCTCAGCAATATTATTATCAACCGGCTTATACCCGACAAGGGTGTTGCCAAGAGCCTATACGCCAGCCTGCACAATACCGCCAACCCGACGGTGATCAAAGGGGGAGAAAAGCATAACGTGGTGCCCGGTAGCGCGGAGTTGCTGGTGGACGGTCGTACTTTGCCGGATCAAACGACGGATGACTTCATTCGAGAAATCAAGAAAGTCATCGGCTCCGGGTACGAGATCGAAGTCATAAATTCCATGCCGCCCATCATCACCGACACGAGCGATCCGGCATTTTCCACAATGAAGAATGTTATCAAGCAACATGATCCGCAGGGAGTGCCGATTCCCTACCTGGTACCCGGTTTCACGGATACCAAGTACTTCTCGAAAACCGGCGCCAAATGCTTCGGGTTCAGTCCGGTCATGTTCGGCCCGGACGAAAAGTTCGCAGAACTCTTCCACGGACACAACGAACGCATCCCAGTCGATGGATTTAAAAAAGGCCTGGGCATTTTACTCGACGTGGTGCATGAGTTGACGTGTTAGGGTACCTGTAGGTGTGCTGCTTGTTACGCCCGATGGTGCTATTTCAAGTGCGGGAGAAACGAGCGCACCAACTCCACGGTAATCTTGACCTTTTGGCGCGGCTGATCACAAAGCGTATTTACAAGAGAAAGTATTTCCTCTCTGACGGGGCTTTCCATTGTTTCTTGATGTGGAAAGAAATCAAATAGATCTTTTATCGGCACATTCAACGCCTTGGAAATTCGCTCCAGCAAGTCGATAGAAGGTGAACGTATTCCACGTTCAATTGAACTTATCGTGTACGATTATTCAACCAGAGGCTCCACAGCTTTAGAAATGTCCGGTTCCAAGTCACTCTTCCTTAAGCAATGCCAGCCAAATATTCAGACATCGGGAAAACTCATATTTGAAGTGCCGGACAAAAATAAGCTTTACAATTTGAAGGTAAGTGGTGGGTTCTGGAGTGGTAAAACGGCGAATATAAAGCTTGTAAAATAGAAAGATATATTCAGTTGGGGGTGGCCCGGGTGGCTTTGCCACAGGTTCTTTTGAAACGAGGCTAAAAGAATCCGAACTGTCGGGGTATATTGTGCATCGGATGATGATAAACCTGCGCCTATGGCGCCCATATTTTAAGATTTACTACAGGGCGGTGACTTCCACCTGAAGGCGTTTGAGTTTGGCTTCTTCCACAAGGGTTTCGATGCGCTCGGCCACTTCATCGTCGATCCAATCCGCTCCGCACTGGGAGCACACGGATGCCGGAACATTTCTTACCACCACCACACCAAATCCAAGTTCAGCCGTAAAAGTGGTGGTTCCGGGCCGCTTAGTTCCACCGCACAAAGGACAGATGTTTGCGGATTTTTTCTTCATCGTTTTTTCCTCCTTGTCTGGAAGTCCGGCTCGAAATACTCCACGCTCGGCTCATAGGCTGTAATAACAAACACCGTATCCACGTCCGAGCGGAATGCAACCACTACATGTAATGGACGATCCTTTGGCCTGCCCAGTAAAAGAGCGCTTGGTAAGGTATAATCATCAGGATAATTTTCTATACGCTCTCCTTTCAACAGCACTTCCTTAACATCTCTTCTTATTATACCACGCTCGGCCATTCTCTCCAAGGCATGACGCTGCCATTCTATCTTTCCGCGCCGAACGGCGGCTCGCATGGCCCCCAGATTTATGCCTCGGGTCATGTTTGCATCCTATAAAGAGCACTTGATTTCAGTAAGTTCTTCGTACACAAAGCTCATCTGTCTCGGTTTCATCCATTAATATTCTATTCCCTTACGGGCGGAGGCGCCTTTTTCGTAGTAGTGTTTTATCTGTCGCATTTCGGTGACAAGATCGGCCTTTTCGATAATCTCGGGAGGCGCGTTCCGACCCGTCAGCACCAGCTCTTTTTCAGCAGGCCGCTTGTCGATAAAATCCAGCAATTCCTCGAGCGATACCAGTCCGAAATGTAGGGCGAGGAAAATCTCATCGAGTATAATTACGTTAATTTTCGGGTCTTTGACGAGATCGTGCGCCAGGTTCATGGCTTTGCGCGCTTCTTCCCTGTCTTCAGGTGTTATATCATCCTTTTTGACCCACCTCGGCAACCCGAACGAGTGAATCACCAATCCCGGCAGCATGTCTTTTGATGCCTTTATTTCGCCGTATCGATCGCCCATCATTTCGGGGTTCTTAAGAAACTGCACCACGTGCACGCGCATTCCGTGGCCGATAGCCCGAAGGGCCAGCCCCAAGGCGGCTGTGGTTTTACCCTTTCCGTCACCGGTATAAACCTGCACCATACCTGCTTTGGACTTTTCCTCTTCCATCGGGAAATCCTATCTTTTTTTGCGTTTTTTCTTTTTCTTTTTTTTCTTTGCAGTTTTTCCGGGCGCACTTTCCGGAGCGCCATCCTCAGGGGATCCGGATATTAGCGCCGAGTCAACTTCCGATGACTCACCGAACTCGCCAATTTTCCCTTTAAGCGCCGCCGCTTCGCGCTCCATTTCGACGGACGGGCCGAAAAAATCGGGGTTCGAGCGTATTATATCGTCCGCTTTTTGCCTCCGCCCGGCTCTACGGTAAGCCTCAACGGCATAAAGGAACATTTCCGCCGCGACGGCGTTATTTGCCAGTTGTTCCCATAACTCGGGGTCGATTTCAAGGTCGAGTCTTCGAGCGGCACGGTCGAAATTGAAAAAATCGCCCCGTTCGAGCGCTTTATACATAAATTTCTCGATTCTCTCTTCATTCTCGCTTCGCTCGATATAATCGTACGCTTCTGCGAACCTGTCCTGTTCGAGAAGACCTTCCGCTATTTTCAGAAGCGCATCCGGCGAAGTTTGCCGAATATAAAGGATCTTCTGCTTTTCCTTGTAATCGGGGAACCCGTTTTTTCCCTTTTTAGCCATGATGGACGGAGATTATAAAAGACTCAGCTTCTTTCGGACACGATCCTCTCCCCTTATGATAAATGTAGCCTTAAGCTTCCGCGCGTATCCGCATATGAGCCTATTTTCATGGCGCTCCCGGATCGTTGTAAACCCTTGCCCTGAATTTCACTCCTATATCCTTCGCAATACGGCGGCAGGCATCGATATCAAGTCCCGGAACTTCGACGGCGGTGGCCGTAACCTCCGGTATATGTCGCTTGGCGGCGCGCAGGAAATCGAGCACCGCTTCGTATGCCTGTGCGCCTTGACCGGGCTTGCACATCCGAACATAGGTATCGGCGTCCGGGGCGTTCAAAGACACACTTACCGCATTGATGAGTCCGGCAAGCTCAGGGGTAATATCACGGCCATGCACCAGATTGGCTTGACCGTCGGTATCGAGCCGGACGCGCACCCCACGGCTCTTCAACCATGCGGCGACTTTCTTAAGCGTATCAAGCCTGAGCGTCGGTTCGCCCAGCCCGACAAAGACAACCTCGGGATATCGGGTCGGGTCGCCTATCGAGGCGATGATTTCCTCGGCGGAAGGTTCCTCTTCAAGGAGCAAATAATGGCCCTTCACCATACCGGTGGTCCATTTTGGGCAAAAATAGCACCTGTTGTTGCAACGGTTGGTTATGTTGAGGTACATGATACCACGGATGGTGTATGTCAGGGCCGGTCGCCGGGGCCGGGACTCGATGCCGAAGACTTCGACGGCATTAAACGTGGTAACTCTTGCCACATCTTCCAGGGTGAGCCCTTTCAACTCCGCAATCTTGAGGGCCGTGAATCGAAGATAAGCGGGCTCATTGGTTTTCCCCCGGTATGGAACGGGAGCCAGGAAGGGGCAATCCGTCTCTATGACCATCTTTTCTGCAGGCACATCGCGCACCACTTCGATGAGGCTCCGCGCATTACGAAAGGTCACCACGCCCGGCACTGAAATTAAAAAGCCAAGTTTGATGATTTCCCCGGCCATCGAGACGTCGCCGGAGAAACAATGCATAATTCCCTTTGGCCTGGATGTCGAACGCCTCTCCGAATAATGGCGGCGCAATGTTTCGAGCGTTTCCGAGTGAGCCTCACGGTCATGTATCACTATCGGCAACCCTACCTCTTTCGCGATACCGATCTGCTCGTCGAAAACCCTTTGCTGAATGTCGCGGGGGGAATGGTCATAATGGAAATCGAGACCGATTTCACCCCACGCAACGACATTGGGATCCTTGGCAAGCTCCACCAGAGGATCGAGCGCCTTGTCATCCACCACCTTGGCGTCATGAGGATGCACACCCACGGTTGCCCATATATTCTCGTTGGATCGGGCTATTTCGAGAGCCTGGGCGTTTCCTTTAATACCGTCACCAGCGCCAACCGCCACAATTCGAGTTACACCGGCATTTCTCGCGCGTTCGATTACGCCTTTGATGTCTTTTCGAAGCGGCTTGAAATTAAGATGCGCATGGCTATCAAAAAGACCCTCTTCGCCTATTTCATCATTAATTTTCATCTGATTCTACAGGATAACCTCCGAAAAACACTTTGCAATCCGGCTTCCCCCGCAAGCAATAACGGAAAGGCTGCTGAAGAAAGAAGAGAAACTTAACACTGCCATTTCGTAAAAGCGGTTTCTTGTCCACAAATTTGCCCGCACAAGCATTACCGAAAAACTACTTTTTAAGAAGCATCGTAAACTTTCCACTCCCGAGGTTGACAACCATCTAAAAAATGCCATATCATTATAGATAGGAGCAGGGCGGTCATATAAAGACGAGAATATTTAAAGACCTTTATGCTCAAAAACGACTAAGAAAAGGGGAAACGTTCCTATGGCGGGCAAGCTAGGCGAACTGCTGGTTAAGGAAAACATTATTACCCCCGTACAACTCCAGCAAGCACTTGCGGAGCAGAAAAAGGCGGGTGGACGGTTGGGTACCAATCTCACAAAGATGGGCGTTATAAGCGAAGAGGACCTTACCGAATTTCTAAGCCGCCAGTATGGAGTTCCCAGCGTTAATCTATCCGAGTTCGAAATCGATAGCGAGGTTGTAAACCTCATACCCCAGGACACCGCCGTCAAGTACACTCTGATACCTATAAACCGCGCCGGCGCAACGCTAGTGGTGGCAATGTCCGACCCATCGAACTATCAGGTGATTGACGACCTTAAATTTCTCACAAACTACAACATCGAGGTGGTGGTGGCGAGCGAGCAAACCATAAAGGAAGCTATCGACTCATACTATGACTCCGGTGCGACGCTCCAGGATGTCATGGAGGATTTCGACGATACTGATATAATGCTCGCTGAGGACGAAGAAGAAGTAGACGTCGGCGAGCTGGCTAAAGCCACCGAGGACGCGCCTGTGGTGCGACTCGTCAACCTCATTCTTACCGACGCCATCAAGAAGAACGCCAGCGATATACACGTCGAGCCGTACGAGAAGAGCTTCAGGGTGCGCTACCGTATAGACGGAGTGCTTTACGAGATGATGAAGCCGCCCATGAAGCTCAGGAACGCCATCACCAGCCGTATCAAGATTATGGCCTCGCTCGACATCGCCGAACGGCGTCTACCACAGGACGGCCGAATAAAAATCAAACTGGGCAAGGGCCAGGAGATGGACTACCGCGTCAGCGTTTTACCTACGCTTTTCGGCGAGAAAGTAGTTATGAGGCTTCTGGACAAATCCAATCTTCAGCTCGACATGACCAAGCTCGGATTTGAGGAAAAGGCGCTTGCTGACTTCAAGGAAGCCATCCATCGCCCCTTCGGCATGGTGCTCGTCACCGGCCCTACGGGCAGCGGCAAAACCACCACTCTGTACAGCGCTTTAAGTGAGCTAAATCAGACTACGACCAACCTGTCCACTGCAGAGGACCCCGTCGAGTTTAATTTGCCGGGAATCAACCAGGTGAATATGCACGATGAGATAGGCTTGAATTTCGCCGCGTCTCTTCGCAGCTTCCTCCGCCAAGATCCGGACATCATCATGGTGGGTGAGATCCGCGACTTCGAGACCGCTGAGATCGCGGTGAAGGCGGCGCTCACCGGGCACATGGTTTTGAGCACCCTTCACACCAACGACGCGCCGAGCACCATAAACCGCCTGCTCAATATGGGCATCGAACCTTTCCTGGTGTCCAGTTCGGTCAACCTGGTTCTGGCGCAACGGCTCTGCCGGAAGATATGCATGGATTGCAGGGAGCCGATTGAAGTACCTCGCCAAGGTCTACTGGATACACAGGTTTCGCCCGATGAAATCGATGGCGCACAATTATACAAAGGCACAGGATGCCATTTATGCAACGATACCGGATATAAGGGCCGCATAGCTCTCTACGAGGTTCTGGTTGTCGGACCGGAAATACAGGAATTTGTCCTCAACGGTGCGAGCGCTGCCGAGATCAAGCGGGAAGGAATGAGGCTGGGAATGAAATCCATGCGCCAAGCGGGAATCACCAAGTTGTTGGAAGGCGTAACAACTATCGATGAAGTCGTACGCTCTACCGCAGCGGATTGATAATCTTATCAACCGACAAGAAAGGAAAGGTTCATGGCAAATCTGCATCAGTTATTGCAAACCATGGTAAAAAAAGGAGCCAGTGACCTGCACATAACCACGGGCTCGGCGCCTCAGCTTCGCATCGACGGACAACTCATGCCCATACAGGCTCCGCAGCTGTCAGCCCCGGAAACCAAGCAGCTATGCTATTCTATCCTGACCGACAGCCAAAAACATAAGTTCGAGGAAAACAACGAATTGGACCTTTCCTTTGGAGTGAAGGGTTTGAGCCGTTTTCGATCCAACATATTCATGCAGCGCGGAGCGGTTGCGGGGGCGTTTCGAACCATTCCATTCCGGATAATGACGTTCGAGGAGTTGGGCTTGCCTCCGATTGTAAGGGAGTTGGCTACAAAGCCGAGAGGTCTGGTCCTGGTCACCGGCCCTACCGGCAGCGGTAAGTCCACCACTCTTGCAACGATCATCGACAGAATAAACACAGACAGGCACGAGCACATAATTACAGTCGAGGATCCCATCGAGTTTTTGCACCCGCACAAGAAATGTATAGTTAACCAGCGGGAAGTCGGATCGGATACAAGTAGTTTTAAAACCGCATTGAAGTATATACTGCGGCAGGATCCGGACGTGGTGCTCGTAGGCGAGATGCGCGATCTCGAAACCATCGAGGCGGCCCTTACCATCAGCGAGACGGGCCACTTGGTCTTCGCCACACTGCATACCAATTCCTGCGTGCAAACGATCAATCGGATTATCGACGTTTTCCCGAGCTATCAACAACCCCAGGTCAGAGCCGTGCTCAGCTTCGTTCTCGAGGGTATAATGAGCCAAACTTTGCTTCCAAAAGCGAGTGGCAGCGGCCGTGTCCTGTCGCTGGAAATTATGGTTCCAAATGCAGCTATCAGAAACCTCGTTCGTGAAGATAAAGTTCATCAGATTTATTCCCAGATGCAGGTCGGCCAGTCAAAATATGGCATGCAGACTTTGAATCAATCACTCTATACACTATACATGAAAAGACAAATTACCCTCGATGACGCCATGGGACGTAGTTCCGACACTGAAGAATTGAGCACAATGATCGAACGCGGCGCTCCGATACTTGACTCCGCAGGTCAGAAATACGATCCGATGCAACAAATGGGCGGGGGGCAGTCCAGGCCCCAACCAACGTGAATGGCGGCATCGGCGGACCCAATCCCATATCTTTCTATTTAAGCCATTATCCGCGGTTACTTACTGTGAAGGGTTAGATCAAACTATCTGAATCAAGGTGATGCGGAATGAATCTCGTCGAAATAAAAAACATCAAAAAAATAAGAGAAAAACACTGTACGACACCGGCGCGATCGATAAGAAGCGCCAAAGCCGAAGGGAGATTCAATTATGGAAGAAAAGATAAAGCAGGCGATTGAAGATATCCGTCCGGCATTAAGAGCGGATGGAGGAGATATCGAGTTTGTGAGTTTGAAAGACGGTGTTGTGGAAGTCCGCCTTACCGGCGCGTGCCACGGTTGTCCACATGCGCAGACAACCCTGCAATTGGGAGTCGAGAAACATATCAAAAAGAAAATCCCGGAAATCAAGAGCGTAGTCGGCGTATAGGGAAACGGACATTAAATAACGAGGAGCATACTCACTACTCTCGTTATAACTGCCACGGTGTTCGAACTCTACGGGCGTATATCTTTTTCCAAGGTACGTATAATCGATATCACTTATTTTTTTCTCGTTCGAGCTCGCAATATACCCCTAAAAGCGCCTGTCTCGATTTGCTCCAGGTGAACATCTCCTCAACCCTTTTCCTCCCTGAAGCGCCCAACCGATCTCTTAGATCCGAATCAAGTATCAACTTTATCAAGACATCTCTCAGCCGCGCCATGCTGTTTGGTTTATAAAGCAACGCCTCACACTGGTGTCTGACGAGTTCTTTCACCGGCTCGATTTCAGGCGCCACTACCGGTAAACCGCATGCCATGTATTCTATTACTTTTATAGGGCAAAATCCCTGGCGGGTATTGCGCGCGGTGGCCAAAAACGGCGCGGCGCCGATGTGAGCCGAACGCATAATTGCGGGCATCTCCCGGTGTCTTACAGGCTCGACAAACTCGACGGCGTCGGTCAACTTTAGCTTGCGCACCTGCTTTTGAAGCGCCTTTAGCCAATCCTTGCGAGGCTTGCTTACGATCCTCAAGCGAGCCTCGTGGTTTTTGAGCACGGCCCGGAACGCCTCGATCAAATGCGACACCCCTTGCCACGGAGCAAGTGTGCCGACATAAAGAACCAACGGCGGGCCGGAAGACTCCTCGGAGGCCGGAGTAAACAACCGGGCATCCACACCATTGGGTATAACAAATATTTTCCAAGGAGTCACGCCACGCGATACAAGATAGTCTTTTGTTACACCGGACGGAACCACAACTGCATCCGCCTCGATAAGCATCTCCGCTTCCATGTTTCGTAGAGACTCAATAAATCCCGCATCGCCGGCCACGGCGGGAAAATGGTACCTCAGTTCGACACTGGGCAAGCCGTTGACTTCATATACCGTGAGATGCCCGTCTCGATCCTTTTTTCTTGTTGCCGGGATTCCCTCCCAAATTCCCCGGCAATGAACCAGATCGTATTTCTCACGAGCCAGGTGATCTTCCACCGCATCGCGAAATATTTCGGCCTCCGCCAGATAATTCGGGCCGTTCGTACGAACCACTATGTGCCGCGCTCCATATATTTCACCCTCTTCGGAATTCGGCCCGGGTGTCAACAGTGTCACATCGTATCTCGAGGCAAGCGCTCGAACAAACTGGGCTATGTGTATGCTGGCTCCCTTGGGCTGCGGAACGCGGTCGAAACTTACATACAATACTTTCTTAAAACCATTTTTCATGAAAAACTATTTTTCGAGTAAGATGTAGAGGCTGAAAAGTGATGTGTGACTCTCCCTTCACACTTCATACTTTACACTTCTATATCCTTGTGCGATGGGTAATCTGCGACCTTCACCAAATGCTTTTGTGGTAACGCGTATTCCCGGGGCGGCCTGGCGACGCTTGTATTCAGCTCGATCAACGGAATTGATTATGTTGCGTACCAGTTCGGTATCGAAACCTCGGGAAACAATTTCGCTCGGCGCCAGGTTTTCTTCGATATATGCTTCCAGAACCGGGTCGAGAACTTCATACGGCGGCAGGCTGTCGGTATCCTTCTGGCCCGGTCGCAACTCGGCACTGGGCGGCTTGGTGATGGTATCGGGAGGTATTACGTCTTTTTCACGCGAATACAGCCGTGCCAGTTCATAAACAAGCTCCTTAGGCACGTCCGCGATTACCGCCAGTCCGCCGGCCATATCGCCGTAAATAGTGCAATACCCCATCGCCACCTCGCTCTTGTTGCCGGTCGCGAGCAGTAATGCATCGAGGCTGTTCGAGAAGGCCATCAATATAACGGCGCGTATGCGGGCCTGCATATTTTCCTCGGTAAGGGTGCGAGTTACTTTACCCAGTGAGGGTTCCAGTTCCTTGAGAAACGCCTCAATCATTCGATCTATCGGCACAACCTCGAACCTTATTCCCAACCTTTCGGCCAGATATTGCGCATCGCGCTTACTACCGTCGCTCGAATACCTGCTTGGCATGCTTACACCGATGACGTTCTCGGAACCGAGAGCATCAACGGCTATAGCGGCTGTCACCGTACTGTCAATACCGCCCGAAAGGCCGACCACTACCCGGGAGAAATTGCATTTCGTCGCATAGTCCTTCAGCCCCAAAACCAGCGCGGCGCGTATAGCTTCGACATCCCCCAACGGCCGAGCAACCTCACCTGCCATGGATTCGAGGTCCACGACGAGAATGTGCTCGACAAATTCCGGCGCACGGGCGACAAGTTTCCCGGCCGAATCAAAAGCGCAACTGCGACCGTCGAATACCAGGCTGTCGTTACCGCCCACTTGATTGACATACAAAATCGGCTTCTTATAATGCTCTGCCGAAACGCTTATCATCTCCTCGCGGAACTTACCCTTGCCGCAATGATAGGGGCTGCCGGATATATTTATGATGATCTCCGCTCCCTCATTTACCAGCTTGGCTACCGGGTCGCGATGATACCTTTGCCGGGGCCGGAAAGCCTTGTCGTTCCAGATATCTTCGCAGATGCTGAATCCGAAATTCTTTCCGCAAATATTTTCAACCTTAACTCCTTTACCCGGCTCAAAGTACCGATCTTCATCGAATACGTCATAGGTGGGTAATAACCATTTCCGATGAACGGTTTTTACTTTTCCATTGTGCAGTATGGAGCATGCGTTATGGAGGGGATGGCCTGATTTGGCGCGGCGCATTTCCGGGTGCCCGATGATAAGGGGTATGCCGCCTTTGGTGCGCGCGGCCAATTGTTTAAGTGCTCGAACGCTTGCGTCGATGAAATCCGGTTTGTCGAGCAGGTCTCGCGGCGGGTAACCCGTAGTGACCAACTCCGGGAACACGGCCATATCAGCATCTTGGTGGGCCGCACGTTGCGCAAATTCGGCTATCCGAGAAACATTATCATCAAGTGCCCCTACCGTCGGGTTGACCTGAACAAGTGCGACTTTCATTTTTCTTTGTGACCCCCGATCTTATCCTTCTTCCTCCATTTTTTCCGGGTAAAGGGTTTTTATTACTCTCAGGGTGTCATTGATCAGACTCCTGAGGGCCTGTTTTACAAACGTCGGATTTCTCGTGAGCACGTTCCAATACTTCGCAACGAAGCGAAAAGGATTCCTCAGAAACAATGAAAAATTGTAGCCCCAAAATGCAGCCTTCTGCCATCTGTATAACTCCTTGGATGTCCAGTGATCGGATTCAATTTGACCTATAAACCAATTGTCGTCTTCGTTCGTATGGTCTTCCGGTATGAGTTTGTCCCGAATGCACTTTTCACGCAAGGGCGTTCCAACGAGGGGGTTATAAATGAAGAAGTATGCCTTGTCCAACTTGAGTCTGCGCGCATAACGGAAAGTTCGGAAAATCTGCTCCCTCGTCTCGCCCGGAAAACCAATGATGAAGTAACCGGTGGTTTCAATTCCGAGCTTTGTACACCATCGCGCCACAAGTTCCGTCTCGGCAAGATCAAGGGGCTTTTTAATTACATTTCGCAAAACTTCCGGATCACCGCTTTCGACAGCTAAAGTTACCTCAAAGCAGCCTGATCGCTTCATCAGCTTGAGCATGTCCTCGGTAAGAGTGCGAATGGCAATTCCATTGGGTGTATTCCAGGCAAGATCATATCCACGGTCCACTATGCCCTGAAATATTGCTTTTGCCCTATCAGTGTCGAAAGTAAGATTGTCGTCTTCGAACTTTAGTTCTTTTATCCCATAAGTTTTAATTAGATAATCTATTTCATCAAGAACGTCTTCCGGGCTTCTTGTGGCAAAGCGTCCCCAGTGCCGGGAACTTGTGCAAAAAGTACAGCGATACGGGCAGCCTCTTGACGTGGTTATATTAGTGTTGGGAGTTCGCTTACTTACGCTTTGCATGGGGATGTTTATTTTGAAATATTTTTCCATCGGCAACAGGTCGCGCGCGGGCCAAGGCAGACTGTCCAAATCTTCTATGCGGTTTTCTTTCGGATTCACGATTATTTTTTCTCCGTTACGGAAAGCAATGCCGCGTATGTCTGACAGTGAACGACTCTCCCGAATTGCAGCCAAAAGATTTGTAAGCACCTGTTCCCCTTCGCCCCGAACCACGAAATCCAGCGCTTCCTCTTCCAGGACTTGTCTTGCCATAAATGTCGGGTGACTTCCACCGGTTATTGTGAAAATATCGTCCCCAAGATTCTTTTTGGCGTCGTGAGCTATCCGCCGGACGCCGGGCATTTGACCGGAAAAGATGCAGGAAACTCCAAGAACATCGGGTTTATAGTCTACAATACGATCAGCTATATCTTCATACGGCAGGCCAAAACGTATAAGCCAGGGGGAAATAACTTCTTCGTGGAAATAACCTTCGACTGCCGCGTCAAGAAGCTTTACCTCATACCCTTCTCGGCGCAAGTAGGCGCCAAGATATGAAATACCCATCGGCACACCGCAGATATTATTAGTGGAACGGGAATTGACCACCGGGGGATACACGAGCATTATTTTTCGTATTTCTCGCCTAGTACTCATTTTTCGAACTGTTCCGCATCAAA
This sequence comes from uncultured bacterium, assembly GCA_964503115.1. GTDB lineage: Bacteria > RBG-13-61-14 > RBG-13-61-14 > CAYWKU01 > CAYWKU01 > CAZDAF01. Next base: position 245 of record CAZDAF010000038.1, on the reverse strand, counting down.
AGTAGGTAAATATCGAAGATCGCCGGACACCCGCTCAATTCTTAACAAAAAAAGCATTCTCCCAATATCGCCCTCTAATAAACCCACCCGGAAGGATCTCTTTTTTCCACCGTTCATCATTAAGAATACATATTATCCGGCGGCATCTCTTTTTGATTGTATTCGAATCAAAGTCGAGGCGCAAACACCGGATATGAAAAGCGCCATATAAGCTATCCATGACCATAAACCGATGCGGAAACACG
>CAZDAF010000037.1:0-16306 GCA_964503115.1 uncultured bacterium | reverse complement strand
GCAAAAAGAATGGTTTGCTTAACACCGGTATATCTAAAGTTGCGACAGGCAAGGGATTTAAATCCCTTGCCTCAGGTGAAGCATGCTTGGTTGCCTTGTTTTGCAAGAAGCTCTTATGATTTTAAATTTTGCACGGCCATTTATCTATTTATCGGTTTCCATTTAAGCTGTCCGCGATTTTATTATCTCGGCGAGGTCCATCACCTCGATTTTTTCATCCAGGTCTTCGGCTTTGATCGCGTCTTCGAGCATCTTGGCGCATTTGGGGCAAGCGACGGCGAGCACTTCGGCTCCCGTATCGGCGGCTTCGCGCACCCTTACCCTCGATGGAGCGTCAACTCCGCCTCCCAACATATCAGTGAAGAAGTTCCCACCGCCTCCGCCGCAGCAAAGGGCATCGCCCATAGCCCGGGCCATATCCACGTACTCGATACCGGGAATGGCGCCCAGGATCATTCTTGGCGACATGTATTCCTTGTTGTGGCGGCCGAGGTAACACGGATCGTGAAAGGTAACTCGCAGGGGTTTGTCCGCAGATGCAAACTTCCCTTTGCCCATCAGTCCCACCAGAACCTGGCTGTAGTGAGAAACTTGAAATAGCCCGCCGAATTTGGGGTACTCGTTTTTCATCGCATGGTAGGCGTGAGGGGACAAAGCGATGATCTTCGAAACGCCCACCTCTTTGAATTTTTCGATATTTTGTTTTGCGATCATTTCGAACAACCCCGCCTCACCCATAGCCTTGACTTCGTTTCCGTCGCAACGTTCGTCGGCGCCCAGAATCCCGAAGGATACGCCCCAATCTTTCAGCAAACTCGCGACGGCTCGGGCCATCTTTTGACCTCGCTCGTCGTAAGAACCCACGCATCCGGCAAAAAAGAGGTATTCCTGATCCTTATAAGGTTCGATACCCAACCCGTCGGCCCAATTCCCCCGTTCGGCTTCGGGGAGTTTATATGGGTTTCCGTAAGATTGAATAGCTTTGAAATAATCCCTCGCCATGGGCGGAATGGCGCCCTCGTTGACCAATTCCCCCCTACCCGCGATGAAAGCGTCAAGCAGATCGTCCTTGAACTTGGGGAAGACACAATGATCGACGCAGTTGCCGCAAGCGGCGCAGGAAAAGAGTATCTCGCCCAACCGGGGGCTGGCCTTAATCTCGCCTTCGAGCAAGCCCCTGAGCAGCCACATGCGTCCTCCCGGCGAGTAGGTCTCAAACCGGTATTTCAAGTAAGAGGGACAATTGATGTCCAGATAATTGTCGGGCAGCTTGCAGAATCCGCATCGGAAACATCGGTGTAGAATTTCAGAATGTTCCATCAGTCCACCTCCCAATTTCCGGGGTTCATGATGCCATTGGGATCGAGCACCTCCCGGAGACGGTTCATTAGCGCGAATGTGTTGTGATCCATCTTTTTGATGATCTGTTTTTGAGCCGGCGCTTCGGCTTTCCAGGGAATTCCGCCCATTTCCAGAACCGCCTCGTTTGTATCTTCAAGCGCTTTTTGCGCGTTTCTTACATCGTTCTTATCCGCCCGGTTGAACGGATAAGCGAAAAAGAACATCATGCAATGCCCCAGGCCGACGATCCGGGCGCCTAAAGCATAGGTAATTCCATAACGCTCCGGGATTTCGATTCCTACCCGGTATGCCTTTGCAAAAAGTTCGATGGGCATAATACCCCCGACATATTCGAAACCGCCGCCTTGCCTGACATCGGCAAATCGGGAAAGGCTCCTCTGAGGGGCCTCGATGAAGCGGCCTTTCATATCGGGAGGCAGCGGCATGAATCCACCGACCTTTTCATCGGTATACTTGCGGACCGATTCGCGGAGCAGGTCGCGTTTTAACGTCAGCTCTCTTTTAGTTTCCGCTCCGTAGTTTACGATGGTCATTTGCAATCCATGGAGCCATTCCGGCTTTGGCGCCATTGCGGCCATCATGTCCTCCGCCACCTGGGTCCGCGTCAGCCGACTGATGATATCCGGGACGATTTCCGGATCCTCGGTCACAAAGACGTCCGCATCATTGATGGGGAGATTTGGAAACAGCTTGATAGCGAGTTTTGTCGCTATTCCCGTGGTACCCGCCCATCCGAGGAAAAGCCCCGCCAGATCCGGCAGCGGCGACCGTGAAAACCAATACGGGCTGGTGGCGCAAGACCCGACCCGCGCGACTTCGCCCGTCGGCAGAACGACTTCGAGCCCGTTGAGCATTTCCGAATGAAACCCACCGGCGGCGGATAAATGGCCCGAGCCGTGGATGAGCACATTCCCGCCTATCGTGGCGATGGGCGGTGCGTCCGGTACCGAATGCTTGAGGCTCGGATGATGTTTTTTAAGGTACGCCTGGAGCATACCCTGAGAGGTTCCCGCTTCCACAAGCGCATACCGGCTGCTCTCGTTCACCTCGATGATGCGGTTCATCCGCTTCATGTCCAGAATGATGCCGCCCTTCAAAGCTCGCGTAAGACCGGACAGAACAAGCCCTCCACCCATGGGCACGATAGGGACACCCTTCTCGTTGGCCACCAGCACGATCTTTCGAACCTCTTCCGTCGTGTTCGGCATAACCACCATGTCAGGCTCACGAGGCTCCATGGTACCCGGATCGCGAGCATAGATGAACCGCTCTTCCTGATGATTTGAAACGTATTGCTCCCCGACGATATCCGCGAGTTGTTTGTATACCTCTTCCATGAGATTACCATCCTATCCCTTCGCCCAGTGCGATCTGGCAAAGTTCGCTCATGAGTATCGGGGTTATCCCCCGCTCCGCCACCATTTCCCGCATGGAAAAAAGGCATGCCGGACAATTAAAGACGCAATATTTCGCGCCGGTGGCTTGCATGTCGTCAAGGTTTCTTTTTTGTACATCGTCAGCCAAATCGTCACGCTGCATCGCCCTGATGAGCATCCCGCAGCACAGGGCATTTTCCCGGTCGTATTCCCGTTTGACCCTGTCCGCGCCGATCAGCTTGAAAATATCGTCCACCCAATGCTGGGTCTCCGGTATCAGCCGGTTCGAACAGGGCCGCTGGTAGACGACCTTCTCGTTGAGGGGTTTTATCTCGCTCTTGAGTTCGGTCAGTTTTTTTGTGAGGTATTCGAATAAATATATGGGTTTGAAGGGTACCTCGATCCCAAGCGCCGGCGCAAGATGCGTGAAGGCCCCGTAACATTCGTCGTGAAAGCATATCAACTCGTCAACACCGCTTTCCTTGAGGTAGTAGTTCTGGATGTTGTCGATCATTTGAGGAAGGCGCTGGCGGATGACCGAGCTCTTGGCGAAATGAAGCCACATGACATTGCAAAAGATGTCACTGCCGGCAATGGTCGAGGCTCCCTCGAAGAGTTTCCCCCGGATGCAGCCCAACAGCATGGGAAAGAAACACATGTTGATCACCGGCGCATGAACCTTCTGGGGGACGATCTGCCCTCTGGGCGCCATCATTCCAATCTGCTGCTTGGTCAACGGAACAGGCACGGGCCACGTCTCGAGCTTTTCCTGGAGATCAACTATCTGGTAAAATGGGTGATTGCCGTATGGGCAATACTCTTCGCAGGCGTAACATGTGGCGCATTCCCTCAATACACGCCCACCCTCGCCCCGAAGAATGCGCTGCCTCTCCTCCTTCGCCTCCTCAAGGTCAATATCGATGTACTGACATCTCATGAGGCAGTCGATTGTATCGCATTTTTCGCAAATTTCCGGATCGTATTTCAGTTCATACACTAAACTCCCTCCTTTCCAATCCTCTTCCCGATGTAATGGAGATGGTCCGGAGACCGGGATTCCGACCTTGCCCCGAGATATCCGCTTTTTGTTGATCCAAAAGGAGAACGGGGCTGGATTTAACTCGAAATCCAAACAATTCCATACCCTGCTTTCGTTCTGTGAAAACATTCAGACCGAGGATTATTCAACATTAAACCAATTTGGATGACATTTTCGCCTCTAAATCGCTTCTGAGTATACACCATCCCAGCCTCAACACAACCCGAAGCCGACGAGATCAAAATGTGTGGGTGGCTTGTAACTCATACTAGTCATACGACCTGTGGGGCCGTATGGTCAACACCTACTTGAGCAGGATGTTCAATGTATCATAATCCGGGAGGAGAGTAAATTTTACCTTATCGGGCTTGCGAATAATGTCGCATTTCCAATCAATTATAGTGTAAACCTTGCCAATAACCATATAAATTATATACTCTTTTGCAGAAGTGCTTGTTAGTAGAAGGGGATAACGATGAGAAACAGCGCTCTTTTCAAGAAATGGGGAACTTTCAGTAAGGGGATGGATTCCAAAAGTCTTCTTCTTTCGTTCGCCAACCACCTCGAATATTCGCTCTCTAAAGATCAGTACACCGCTACTATGCGTGATTTGTATCATTCCCTGGCCCTTGCCGCGCGGGATCGCCTTGTCGAGAGGTGGATCCGCACGCAGCAGATGTATTACGACGAGGACGTCAAGCGGGTCTGTTACTTGTCCGCCGAATACCTGATGGGCCGGGCGTTGATAAACAACCTTATCAATCTGGATTTGTACGAACAGACCCTTAAAGCCATGGAAGAGTTGAATATCGACTTCGAGGAGCTGAGCGAACAGGAGCCGGACGCCGGTTTGGGCAATGGCGGCCTGGGCAGGTTGGCCGCGTGTTTTATGGACTCGATGGCCACGCTCGAGATCCCTGCCATCGGGTACGGCATACGTTACGAATTCGGCATTTTCGAGCAACTGATACGCGAGTTAGGACAGGTGGAATCGCCCGAGATGTGGCTGAAGTTCGGAAACCCATGGGAATTCGCCCGCCCCGAGCGGAGTTGCACCGTCAGATTTTACGGAAGGATCAAAGAAATTACCTTGCCGGACGGACGGCTGAAAACCGAATGGGTCGATACCCACGACGTTATCGGCATCGCTTACGATACACCAATCGATGGCTATGACAATAACACCGTCAATACGCTCAGACTATGGGCCGCTCGAGCAAGCAAGGAATTCGATCTCGATTATTTTCAGCACGGGGACTATTTTAAGGCGGTCGAGGAAAAGAACATCTCGGAAAATATCTCCAAAGTTCTCTATCCCAACGATGAAATCTTCGTGGGCCAGGAACTAAGGCTCAGGCAGCAATATTTCTTCGTCTCGTGTTCGATCCAGGACATAGTTCGGCGCCACCTTGTAAACCACGAAACTTTAGACGCACTTCCCGACAAGGTGGCCATCCAGTTGAACGACACGCATCCGTCGCTGGCGATTGTCGAGCTTATGCGAATATTGCTTGATGAGCATGACATGAGTTGGGAGCGGGCGTGGGATATTACCATACGCACCTGCGCATACACCAACCATACGCTCCTTTCGGAGGCGCTCGAGAAGTGGCCGGTGTCGATGTTCGAACGCCTGCTGCCGAGACATATCAAGATCATTTATGAAATCAATAGGCGCTTCTTGCGCGAGGTGTCAGTGCGTTATTTGGGAGATATGGATAGGCTGAAGCGAATGTCGCTCATCGAGGAAAATCCCGAAAAGAAAATCCGAATGGCGCACATGGCTATTGTGGGCTCCCATTCGGTTAACGGAGTGGCCGAGTTGCACACCAGGCTGCTCAAAGAGAAAGAACTCAAGGATTTCCATGAAATATACCCTGACCGATTCAACAACAAGACCAACGGGATAACTCCGCGCCGGTGGCTGCTGGCTTCAAACATGGAACTGGCTCGACTGATAACCGGCCGCATCGGCAAAGGCTGGACCAAAAACCTCGAAGAAATCAGGAAATTGGAACCGTTCGCCGAGGATAAAGAATTTCGCCGTGAGTTTGCCGCTGTCAAGCAGGCCAACAAACGGCGGTTCGCAAAAGTAGCATTCGATTTGACCGAATTTAACATTGATCCGGATTCCATCTTCGATGTGCAAGTAAAGCGCATACACGAATACAAAAGGCAGTTAATGAATATCCTGCACGTCGTCAGTCGCTGGCTGAGCCTGAAGGAAAACCCCGACCTGGACATGTATCCCCGCACGTTTGTCTTCGGCGGGAAGGCCGCTCCGGGTTATCAAGCGGCGAAAGATATTATTCACCTTATATGCCACGTCGGCGAGATGATCAATAAGGACCCCACCACCAACAAACTGATAAAGGTGATCTTTTTGCCCAACTACCGCGTCTCGCTGGCCGAGAAGATATTCCCGGCTTCCGACGTTTCCGAACAAATATCCACCGCCGGGCTGGAAGCTTCAGGTACCGGCAATATGAAGTTCGCTCTTAACGGTGCGTTGACGGTGGGAACCCTCGACGGGGCCAATATCGAGATCATGGAAGAGGTCGGTGAAGAAAACATCTTTATTTTCGGCCTAACCGCCGACGAAGTCATGGCTCTCAAACCCTCATATAACCCACGAGCTTATTACGAGCAGGATGAGACGCTCAAGCGAACTATCGACTTGATCCACGGGGGGTTCTTCAGCCCCGAGAATCCCGCCCTCTTTCATCCTTTGATTGATTTGCTTCTCGATGTGGATTCTTTCATGGTGCTGGCCGACTTTGACGCTTACCGGAAATGCCAGGAGGAGATCGATAAAGCTTATCGAGACCGCGAAACCTGGATAAAAAAGGCTATTCTGAATGTGGCGAGAATGGGGAAATTCTCTTCCGACCGCACCATACTCGAATACAACCGCGATATATGGCACGCCGAACCGCTGATCATCACCCGTGAAGACAACCCGGCACAATAGGCTGTATGCAGGAGGATAAAGGGGGACAAGAGGACGGTGTCGATAAAGTATGTTTCTGGCGGGCGGGAAACCTGTACCACAACTTTAAAAAACCACGTAAATTGCCAAGCCCCCATTTTATGTCGCAGGCCTTGAGGAAAGTAAGCGGTGGACATAGGTTCGGCTTTGAGCTAGAATCCTTTTGCCGACCACGTGGTGGAATCTAAAACATAGAGGTAACGAAATGGACCGTTCGAGGTTTTACGGCTTTTTGATTTGTATAGGAATAGTGATAGCCGCGACTTTGTTTTTAGTGGGTCTTGTCAGTAAGAGCTACTGGGCGCTGGCGATACCGGTGGCGGCGTTCACGCTTGGGCTGTTGGGGCTTGGTTTCTGGATCGGCTGGACGATCGTGATGCTTAAGACCGAGGCGCCGCCGGAAGACGACTAGGTCCGAGAATTCCCGTGTCATGAAGATTTGTTTTCTTTGCTACCGTGGGAACATGTTCTGCGGGGGGCAGGGTGTTTACCTGTATTACCTGACGCGGGAACTTGCCGAACGCGGTCACGAAATAACGGTGATAGTGGGCCCGCCCTATCCGCAGGACATGCCGTGGGCGAAAGTGCACCGGGAGATAAACCACCACTTCTGGGGATGGCACCAGGATTGGTTGCCCGAGGACGATCCGCTTTGCACGTTCCAGCCTTTGAACTTTATCGAGCTGCTGTACCGCCGTATAGGTTTTTTCCCGGAGCCGTTGACTTTCAGCGTCAGGGCACTGCGAACTCTTGTTCGGCTGATGAAGCAGGGAGCGCGGTTCGATCTTATACACGACGTGCAAAGCCTGGGGTTGGGGTATTTGCCCATGCGCTGGATGGCCCCGCCGATTATAAGCACCATTCATCACCCGCTGACCGTGGACCTTCGCGCAAGCATTAACCAGCCTGAAATCACATTTACGGAAGTTGTCGGCGCGATCGAGTTTTATCCGGTGCTTATGCAGTCTTTCGTTGCGAGGCAAATGGATTTTATATTGACCTCGACCCAGGCGGGGAGGCGGGAGCTCGAAGCCGATTTTCGTATAAAGCCCGAGCGTATCCGGGTGGTAAGCAACGGGCTGGACGTGGATCACTACCATCCTGCGCCCGGAGTCGAGCGCGATCCGAACATGTTATTGTTCGTCGGTTATGCGGAAGGGCCTGCGAAGGGGTTTTATTATTTATTCAAGGCGTTGAAGCATTTACCCGAGCGGGTGAAGCTCGTGGTGGTGGATGAGACTCCCAACAAGTGGTTTTCGCCGCCCTGGATATGGGATGCGGCGTCCGATCTGCGTTTGAAGTTTACCGGCAAAATAGATGACGATGAGTTGATTCGGCTTTATTCCAGCGCTGCGGTGACCGTGGTGCCTTCGATATACGAAGGATTCGGATTGCCGGCGTTGGAGGCGATGCTTTGCGGCAGCGCGGTAGTGGCCACTCGCGCGGGAGCTTTGCCGGAAATCATCACCGACGGGCAAACGGGGCTATTGGTCTCACCGCGCGACCCGGAAGCGCTGGCGGGGGCTATAACGACGCTGCTCGGTGATGAAGAGCTGCGCAAAGAGCTTTCGGCGCGTGGCGCTCAAGAGGCGCGTGAAAAGTACTCGTGGGATCGAATCGCCGCGCTTACCGAGGCGGTTTACGAAGAGGTGCTGGATACGAAAGGCGGCGGGCGTCGATGCTGACCGTTGATTTCGACCGCTTCGATGTGAAGGACGGCCACCGGGTGCTTGACGCGGGTTGTGGTGGGGGTCGCCACACTTTTCGCGCCCTGGCGTGTAAATCCGAAGTATGGGCCACCGATCTTTGCAAGGAAGAACTCGAAGCGGTAAAACTGGGTGTGTGGGAGCGTCGCGATCAAAACTTTGTGGAAGGGCGATGTCTCGCCTTCCAGGGCGATATGTTCAAACTCCCATTCCACGACGGTTTTTTCGACAGGGTGATTGTGGCGGAGGTTATGGAGCATCTATACGAAGATGAAAGGGCTCTGGGGGAATTGGTGAGGGTGCTTAAGCCGGGCGGGAGGATTGCCGTTACAGTGCCTACCTGTTTTACGGAGAGGATTTACAGGCGGTTATCGAAGGAATACTTCAATACACCGGGCGGTCATGTGAGGATATATCACCCGTTCGAGCTTGCGGAGAAAATCGCGGGGAAAGGATTGAGGATATACGATATAAGCTTTGCGCATGCCATACACACTCCATATTGGATATTGAGGTGTATTTTCGGCTTGCATAACCACAACGCCAGAATACCGAAAGCTTACCATTGGTGGTTGGTCAGAGCGTCGATTTCGCCTTTTATCAGCAAGGTTGAGAAGGTATTGGACCACTTTTTCCCTAAAAGTATAGTTCTTTATGCCGTGAAAAGATGAGGTAGCGTGTCGAGTAAGTGAATATTTCTCGGAAAGTTGATTAAGCTTTTTTTCCTGTTGGATAATTCAATGTCATATCGTCAGGAGTTGTTGATGTTGAAGTTTTTGCAGCGTCCAACAATAAGTGTCCGAGAATTTTCGATTAATTAGGTTGGGGAGAGTGTAGGGCATAATAATTCGCGATAGAAAACCTCGGTAAGGAGGGGATTCATGACGGATTCAGCTTTAACGGTTCATCGTTTGAACAAAATGGCCAATTTTTTTCTGGTTGTAGAGAACCGGGAGCTTACTCTGATCGATACCGGAAACAAGGACAATATCGAAAAAATCCGCAGTAAATTCGAACGAGTGGGCCACGATATTGCCGATTTGCGGCGTATTGTCATCACTCACTCGCATTTCGATCATGCCGGCAGTTTGGCTGCGCTTAAGGAGGCGACCGGCGCTCGCGTTATGGCTCACGAGGTCGAGATTCCTTATATCACTCACGAAGCTTGCGTGCCCCGGCCCGGCGGTTTGGGCGGTTTATTCTTTTCCATCTTTGAACCATTGTTCCGGCCCCCGCCGGCGCAGGTGGACGCGCCGCTGCGCGACGGCGATATTATCGAAGGGACCGGGCTTAAAGTCATTCACACCCCCGGGCACACCCCGGGCAGTATCTGCCTGTATCATCCGGAAGCAAAGGCCCTTTTTTCCGGCGATAGTATCATCAATATAAATGGCAAATTGCGTGGGCCGGTACCCGTTTTCAGTTCCGACATCGATCAGGCGCGCAAGTCGGTGGGCCGGATTCTGGAGCTGGACATCGAAACCATCTATTTCAGCCACGGCGCTACGATGCGGGAAGTGTCAAATACACAACTGGCGGCGGCGCTTAAACTGCCTGAATAAAGCCTGCAGAGGGTGGCGGCGTTCCACCCGCTAATCCCCCAGCACTTCCCCCTCCTCCATTTCCTCTTCGGCGTACTCATCATCCACTTCTTCCCACGTCTCATCGAAGTCTCCCCCGACTCTTCCGGCGGTCTTCGGTGGTTTGATATTGACGACTTTGGAAGAGCCGTACCATTCGCCTTGCCATTTTGCCCTGACCGTCACTGTAATTTTCACCGGCTCCTCATCGCCCAGTCCGAATTCCACCCTGACGGTGGAAAGGTCGCCTTTCAACAATTCTTCCGATGGAATTTCCGTTTCCATATCTCCATCGATCATGCTTACTCCATATGGAAGTTCCCAGGTGATTTCCATCGCTTCGAGGTCTTGAGTAGGTGAAATTTCCACCGTGACCGGGAAATTTTCCTCTTCGGTGACCTTTTCTTTTTTCACTTCCAAGTTGAACGGCGGCCCGACCTTGACCTGCTGCGCGCCTTCTTTACCCCCCGGTGCGGGCTTGTCTTTTTTGCACGATACCACCGCCAGAACCACAAAGGCTATCATTACCGCTTTGAACATCAATTTCATTGTTTTCTCTCCTTATCCTCGCCGTTCAAAAAGTTTCGACGGTTACGTCATAATTAAACGAGGTTGCCGTCCATGCCCTTATGTTAACGACGTAAGTTCCCGGTGAAAGAGACAGTTCGAGTATTTCATTACCCGATTCGGTGTCCTGCTTTCCGATTCGTCGGCCTTTTCTATAAAGGAAAATATCTATATCGCCGGAGCTTGTTGTGGTAACACGCACGTTGCCTGTGGCGCTTAAGTTGAACCGGTAGAAGTGGTTGGCATCGTATTTATTGCCACCAAAGAAGCCATCGATATTTACCTCCGATGTGGAATACGGCAATGCAATATCAACGAAGGTGTTTCCGACCGGCTCGGGGTATGGGACGTTTTCATCGCCGAGTATGGCCTCGATCCCGGATTGGTCTGCGCCGTTTCGATTGATAAGCTCATCGATGAAAGGATACAAATACATCAGGTCTGCGTCCGCGTTAAGGTCGGGGTCTCTCCATGCGGCGTCGAGGGGGCCGAGATTGTAAGAAAGCCCGTCGTTGTTGTCGTCATTGGCATCGAATAAATCCCAAAAGATGGCGAAAATCGACGCCTCGGAGGCGTAACCATCGTTCACTGTATACTCGCTGTTATCCTCAACGTTGAACATGAGTCGTATTCCCGATACGCCAGTATCTATATACAGCGGATCATCGAGCGCCATTCCGCTGAAAGCGTTGGCGAAACCCTCGGAATATGCCACCCGGACATCGAGTTTGTCGCCGATGTTGTGAGGGCCGCCGATAGTATCGTCACGATAGAAAAAATGCGCGATGAAATGTCCGTATTCGTGGGCGATGACGTGATCGTCAAACTCGTCGCTGTCATCATCGCGTTGACCTAATATGTATATCTGGTTATCCATGTCGTAGTAAGTGCCGTGGTCGTAGTCCTTGCCCCACCTCACGACGAGGTTGGGCAACGGTTCATCGGGGTTCACTACGCGAACCATGAGATAAGCATCGAGTATCACATCGAGCATATTGAACGGCCCGGAGGCTCGATTCGAGTCTGCTATCACATAGTTTTTTCCGGTTATATCGCTTGTGCCCAACTCGATATCCTCGCCTCTGGTCGAGTATACTTTGTCGCTATAAACCTCCTTGACCTCGACGCGTGCCAGACCGTCATCCATTCGTGCCACAACTCGAACATAGAGAGTGGTTTCGGCAGGCGCCTGCAACGAGTAGGAACCGCTATCGTCGGTGACGGTTTCGCCTACAATTTCCTTATCACTCGATCTGACCGCCTGCACTGGCAGCCGACGCACCGGTAATTCCACGATGTTACCGAAATCCAATCCCGACGTAGTTGCCGGAACCTTCTCGAAACGCACGGTGCCTGAGATTGTCGGTGAGTTGCCGGGGATCACATCGAGGCTCTTGGTGGTGGTATCCGAGTTGCCGTCGGTGTCTCTAACTTCGAGATTTACGGTATATGATCCTTCATTGCCGTAAGAGTGGGTGATTTCTTTATCGGTGGAATAATCGGTATCGAAGTTCCCGTCGTTATCGAAATCCCATCGCACCTCGAGGCTTTCAGTCGGGTCCTGTGGGTCGTAAGACGCGCCGGCATCGAATTGGAATTCAACTCCCACGGTTCCCGCTGAAGGAGTAATGGTAAAGACCGCCGTTGGCGGTTTATCTTCAGGTGGAATATCGCCATTTCCGTCGATTCCCGATATGTCGCTTTCCCCCGAACAGGCTCCGGCGGTCAGTAAGATAATAAATCCCCCCACGGCCAGCAGTTTTTTTACGATTTTCACGTTTTCCCTCAAAACAATTCCAAATAAATTTTACCCGTTCCCAACCGTCAAGTCAAACTATCGCTTGAAGTTCAAGATGCCTGCACCACAATTACCCCCAAAATATGTCGTAGGCTCTATCGGCTTTTTAGCTCGCGGATTTTTTCGATCAGTGCGGGAATAAATTTATGCAGGTCCGCCGCCACGCAATAATGTGCCGTTTGGTGGAACAAGGCGTTTTTATCCATATTGACGGCGATTATCAGCCCCGAGTTTCTCATGCCCATGGTATGCTGCACCGCGCCCGAAATGCCGCACGCTATATACAGCTTGGGAGATACATCCTGACCGGTCATCCCGACCTGGCAATCGAATGGCAGCCATCTCATGTCGCACAGCGGCCTCGAAGCTCCCAACGCGCCGCGCTCGAAAAGCTTCGCCAACTCCCCGATTGCATCCAGATGCTCGGGATCGCCCACACCACGACCCGCCGCAACGATAACTTCCGCCTCCTGCAAATTGACCGAAGCGGAGGGCGCTTCTACATACCGGAGGGTTTTCGCACGCGGCGCCCGGGCTTCCATTTCGTAAATCTTCACCTCACCGGGCTTTTCGGCTTTTCTAGAGTGCGGTTTTTCCACGCCCGGCATCAGCGTTATCACGGCGGGGCGATCTTCGAGAGGTCGGAGGTCCTCGAGGATTTTACCGTTGCATATCCGGCGAGTGAAAATCGGCCCCGAATCTTCACGGAAACCGATAACCGCCGCTATGCCGGATGCACTCAAATCCACCGCAAGCGCGGGTGCGTAATCCCAACCCGTTGCGGTATGCGGAATAAAAACGAATCGAGGAGTGATCGACTCGAATGATTTTTTCAGCAGCGAGCGGTAAACTTCGGCATTGTAAACCGTAGCCGCTTCCGAATCCATCGCATAAACGTCGCAGCCGGTTTCGGCGGCTATTTCTTCGGCAAAAGGCCGGACGGGACGGCCCATGACCGCGACGGAAACCTTACCACCCGTGGCGTCCGCTACCTTTTTCGCAAAAGTCACCGCCTCGTATGTAACAGGTTGGATACGACCCTCGGCATGCTCCGCTACCACTATGTTGTCTTTATGTCGCATTATAAAATATCGGTTTTCTCGTGTATTATCCTGACGATTTTTTCCGCCTGCTCTTCGACGGTTCCCTCGATGAAAATTCCCGCTTTCGACGGTGGGGGAATGTAAGCCCGCACGAGTCGTTCGCATTTTTCGGACGAAGGAGTTTCAGAAGCTGCGATTACCTCGATCTCCTGTTTGCGAGCGCGCAATTTGTTGGTAAGGTTGGGGTAGCGCGGCATGTTTATACCCGACTGCACCGTCATAACGCCGGGCAGGGGCAGCTCGACGACTTCCCTGCGACCCCGCTCGAGCTCGCGCTCCACCACGGCGGACTTCCGGTCTTCTGAAATGTTTTGCGAGATTACGGTCGTTGTGCATGGTAAATCGAGCAGCGCCGCGACCATCGGCCCGGTCTGGCAGCGCTGATAATCCTCGGACATTATCCCGAAAAACAGCAGGTCGAACGATTTGTCTTGTGCAAACCGGGCGATCAGCGAAGCCACCTCGAGCGCGTCCATGCGACATTCCGCCGGAGTGACGATATGCACTCCATGATCCGCGCCGAACTCGAGCCCGCGCCGGACAATCGCCTCGGCACGATCCGGCCCGACGCTCAAAGCCGTGATCTCGACATCGCGGAACTTTTCCTTGATGCGAACCGCCTCTTCGACCGCATATTCATCGTACTCGTTCATACGAAAAACCAGCCCGCTTTCGTCATAGCCGGTTTCCGACGCATTCGGTCGAAACGCGCTCTCCGTATCAGGTACCTGCTTAACACACACCAGAATTTTCATCGCGAATACCACGTTGAACGGGCAATCCGTAAATTTCCCCTACGGCTGCATAAAAGGGTATTGAGCCTGAAGGGTCGAGTCAAGCTTTGAAATTGATATTAGCGCCAAAACAAGAATAAACGAGCGCTCGACATGTATGGGTTATTGATTTCTATCATGCTGACGTTAAACTCGATTAGACCGATATTCCATGGGACAGGGTCGTCATGCCTAATAACCGGGTAGATTTCGGAGGTAAATGAAATGAGCAGGTTATCTGTTGTTTTGAAGATTGGATTATCAACGTTGTTCGCCGTGGTTTTTATAGCGGCGTGCGCCAAATCCAACGTTCCCGAGGTGGAATTGAAAGTTCCGAGCCCGGAGATTCTCAAAAAGCATTGTGAAGAAATGATAGGTGAGCCGAGGATCGAACGGATCAGCGAGCACGTCTGGGTCGCTATCGGGTACGATTTGGCGAATGTAGTGCTGATTCATACCGATGGCGGGAACGTTATTGTCGATACCGCCATGAGCCCCGCGCGGGCCAAGACGATTAAAGAAGCGCTGTCGGCTAAAGCTCCAACGGGGCCAACCAAGGCGATTATCTACACACACAGCCATATCGATCATATCGGTGGCGCTTCGGTTTGGGAAGAAGAGGGTACCCGGATATGGGCGACCGAGGCGTTCATCAAGCATTTCCTGAAGCAATATGGGATATTCAGGCCTTCGGAAACCGTTCGCGCCATGCGCCAGTTCGGGCATCACCTGTCCAAGAGCGATTTACCTTGTTCCGCTATCGGGGCGAGGATGGATATAGGCGCGGCGCTCGAAAGCGGAGTGCGACTGCCGACGCATACTTTTTCAGGCTCGAAAGTCCTCGAGATCGGAGGCCTTAGGATTGAATTGCACGAAGCACACGGCGAAACTCACGACCACCTTTTTGTGTGGTTGCCTCAGGACGGAACGTTAATACCGGGCGATAACTTCTACTGGACGTTTCCGAATCTTTACACGGTTCGTGGAACAAGTCCCCGGCCGGTTAATGAATGGATCAAGAGTCTGGATAAAATGCGCAGAAGGAATCCAGAACATCTGGTTCCAATGCACACGAAACCGATTCACGGCAAGAAGAAAATAGCGGAGGTTTTGACCAATTACCGCGATGCAATACAGTGGATCAGGGATGAAGTCGTCCGGGGAGCGAACCGTGGCGAGGACATAGACTCGATGGCCCAAAATATAAAGTTACCCCCTCATCTGGCCCAACATCATTATCTCCTGGAAATGTACGGTCAAGTGGATTGGTCCGTACGGGCTATTTACGACAATGATCAGGGGTGGTTCGACGGAAGGCCGGATAAGCTTTATACGCTGTCTTCAAAAGAGATCGCCAGGCGCGAGGTGATGCTTTTCGGCGGGCCCGAAAGGTTGTTCGGACTGGCGGTTAAAGCTTTGGAGGCGGACGACGCGAGATGGGCCGTTCATCTGCTGGCAAAACTCGATGACAGCGGCCTGGCGACGGGCGTCCTGGCCGAATCGCTGCCCGGGAAGCTGGCCGACAGCTATAAAAAATTGGCCGAAAGCGTTTACAACACAAACGGCAGAGCTTATATACTCGAATCGGCGCTCGAACTCACGCACGACTTCCCAACGCGCGATACTCCCAAGGTTAATGAGAAAGTAGTGTCGAGAGTGCCGCTGGAAATTATCTTTTCGATTATGGAGGTGCGGCTTATTCCGGAAAAGGCCGCCGATGTTTACGAATCCGTGCAATTTGTTTTCCCCGATGAGAATAAACGCTTTGTCGTAACAGTGCGAAAAGGTGTAGCTGAAACAACGGAAGGAGACCCTCTTCCCGGCACTCCCGAGCCTTTAGCGATAGTAACCGCCAATTCGCAAACTTATCGAAGAATTGCCATGAACATCACCGGCCCCGCCGCCGCATATACATCGGGGAAATTAAAAGTTAAAGGCAGCTACTTGGGATTATTGAAGTTCCTTGGCCGATTTCAAAGGGGAATTTGATAACCGGGTATAGAGCGGCAATCA
>CAZDAF010000036.1:5497-16781 GCA_964503115.1 uncultured bacterium | reverse complement strand
CCGCCTCCGCTCATACCCTTATTAAAAGCGGCAACTATTCCTATGGCCGTTATCCGCCTCCATGAGAATTTTAGATTACGGTTCCGGTAAGCAATGATCAGGATCCCCATACTCAAAATCAAAACGCCGATGTAAGTTTTGAGCAACTGCGCAGGTATATTCACCGCCAGAAATACCGCCGCTACCGTGCCCACTATGGAACAGGCGGCAAGAACCTCGGCAACCCTTAACGCTATCGAGCCCCTGGCAAAATGGACATTACCGCGCTGATGGTGCATAAGCCCGCCCAATATGCCGCAAATAAATTGCGAAAACAGCACCGCAGGCACTATATCCAGAGGCGCAAATCCTGCGATGATCAGCAAAGGGGTCAGGGTGGTGCCATAACCCATCCCCAAGCTCGAATCAACATATTCGCAATACCAGGAAATAACCATGAGGATAAAGACTCCATAAAAGCTGAAATCCCGGGAAAACCACTTGGCCGGATGTAGGCCGGGCGCAAAGGTCAGGATCACAACTCCAGCCACCAGACAGATCAATAAAACAATCCAAAAGTACATAAAAAATCTTTTCAAAGACTCACCTTTCCTTCCATATGACTTTTATATACGGCGTATCGTTATTCGTAATTTCAACCTTAAACCTGAAACCCAATAAAATTTCAAATATTTTCGGCCAGGTTTTAATTAAACCGTCAGTGCTCGCCGGCTCCCAGGATGCCGGAGGCGGCCAGGACCAGAACAAGCACTTCCGTGACCACAATTCCGACGTATATCCAATTCTTCTGCTTGATGTAGGCGGGGAGCAGGATCGCCGTGAAACAAATTATGGACATTGCCGCCAGGAGCGCAATTCCCACGAAATTCACGAAATCTCCCTTTCCAAGGAGTGATACCCATTCCCATCCGACGGGAATCCCGGCTTCATGAACATAATCGTGGACCGGCAAAGACCAGTACTTGGGAACATCCTTGAGAGGTATGTGGGGTTCAATAATTTCCGTCAGATAGATCGTGTAGGTTATGAGCATGATGGCAATCCCCAGCCAGGCCCCGTAGGATACAATATTCGCATATCCGACCTGCTCCGGCGGTGCTCCTATCGCGGTTCGCTTTTTATTATTTTCCATTTTTCATCCCTCCTTATGGAGCTATTCCCTTATACAGGGCGCAGACGCCGGCGAAAAAAAGAACGGTTATAACCACATAGCGGATTTGCTTCGTCGACAATCTGACCAGGAATTTAACGCCGATGAAAGAGCCCAACACAAGCCCCACAATCGAAGGAATGGCTATCAAGGGGATGATGCATCCCTGGTTCATGTATATCCAGGCGGCGGAAGTGTCGGTAATGGAAAGGAGGAACTTGCTGGTACCGACGGCGATCTTCAGTGGCGCTCCCATAACCAGGTTCAACGCGGGCATATTGGCCCATCCCGCGCCCAGTCCGAACATTCCCGCAGCGAGACCGATAAAAATAAAAATTACCATCCCGGGAATGGTCCGGTGGGTCTTCCAGGAAATTTCCTCCCCGGTGGACTCCTCCAGAAACACACCTCCGATTCCAAGTACGGCTCCAAGCTTGTCCTGCTTGGGCACCACGGGATATTCCACATTTTTCGACACTGACAAAAAGATGACGATGCCTATAATCGTCGCTCCCAGGCATATCTGCATAATATTGGTGGGCAAAGCCAGACCGATCTTGGCGCCTATAATGGCGCAAGTGGATGCTATGAGAGCGAATGGGAGCGCCAGCGGCAGGTTGGCCAGGTTCCTTTTGAGCAGCCCCGGTCCTGCAGCAAGGGCGCCCGCCAAGGCAACCATAAGACCCGCTCCCCTGACAAAATCCAGGTGAAAGGGAAAGAAACTGCTGACCAGAGGCACATATAACACCCCGCCACCCACTCCGGCCAAAACCGACAATATCCCCAACGACAGACAGAAGACGAATAGAATGATAGGCCAAGTCCACCAAGGCATGCCGTCCGTTCCCGGCCCCGCAACTTCGGCGGCCATGACCAATGCCGGCGTGAACAAAGCCACAAAAAACACCCACAATCCCGGGGCTTTCAATGCCTTTAACCTACTTTTAATAAACATAAAACCTCCCCACCTTTAAGTCGCCCCTCTCGAAGCTTGTCCCGAGCTTGTCGAAGGAGGGCCGGGCAATCCAACAAAAAAATCGCTTAATTCAGGTAAAAGTTTTTACCGCCTCATTACAGGTACCCGAGATTTCTCAGCCTCCGCTTGATCTCTTCAATTTCCTTTCCATTTATCTTCTCGTCCGCTCGCGTCGATGAAGCCACCAGATCCCTGAGCACGAACACAACAAAATCCGTGACCGAGTTATATCCCGATCCTTCGAGAATTATCTTGAGCTTTTCATAAAGGGGCCGGGGTATCTTGATTGTTACCTTGTCCTTTTCTCCGGTCATCTCAACACTTACCTCCCTCCGGTCTTTTACACTCTTATCGGAATCTCTTAGCACTATTATAACACTACCATAAGAGTGTCGCAAGTGGAAAATGCATTTTTTTTATAGATACATAGTGTTGCGTCAACCTTGTTATGTCGGTTAATCATACAGGGCAACCACCTGTAGGGGCGACCGGCCGGCCATACGGCCCGTCTGGGTCGCCCCTACGGAGCGATTTTGAGACACCGGCCATGCCGCGCCCCCAAATCCGCCATTTGACGAATGACATGACACTGGTTTTAATAGAAGTTGAAATGCTCAACGATATAAAGTACGATTGAGAAAAAGTTTTTAAAAAAATAAAAGGAAGCAGGCGAGAACGATCAAATAAGCCGGCAGGTGGCGTCACACGATTTGATTTTAACCTAAATTGAGTGATTCTTTTGTAACATGTCGGAAACAATTATGTTTCAGACGTCATGGGGTTGTGGTGCAGGCATCTTGCCTGCAAACACTCAATCGCAGGCTGGAAGCTTGCACCACAAAGTGTACACTCATGGTTAAAACTCTAAAATCGCTCAACTTAGGTTTAATGAGACCGTAGGGGCGCAGCATGCTGCGCCCTTGTGTCATCCGGTGGCTTAGTACTGATGTTCGTAAATAATATGACGTATTGCGTTTCCCGTATCCCTGAGGAGGCTGGAAGCCGTCTCGAAGGGTACGGGAAGCGCGCCGCCGCCCTTCGAGACGGGGCAAAGCCCCTCCTCAGGAACGCGGCTTCCAAACAAGTGAAACGCATAATACGTCACCGAACTTACGAGCTAAAACACTTAGCGAAAGGAGGGTAAATTATGCCTGTGGATTCGAGGGAATTGTTCCAGTTTATGCGTGAAGCCTACAAGGCGGGACTTTTGAAAAAATGGTTTGAAATTATGGAGGAGTCTCAGCGGCAGGTGTTCGAAGAACTCGGCATAACCGGTTACGAACTGATGGATAGCATGGATCGGGGCGATCCTTCCGAAATGGAGGCCGGTCTCGAACGCATCGCGCCGTGGCTGAAATGGATAGCGCGTCCATTTGTAATGAAGTCGCTTTCGGGCCTCCTCGACGTGCCGTTAGTGAGGAGAAAGCTGATCGAAAAATTCCGGGCCGATAACCGTAAAAGATTTGCCGGGCCGGCGCTAAAACAGTGATGTGCCGGAGGATATTGAAATGGCTACGCAAGAAGAAATAAAAACGACGTTTAAGGACGCGGTGGACTCCGACCGCTTCTTCGATACCGACGACGATCTCAAGAAATACGCCACGGGCAATTTGCTCGAGCCGGAAGGATTGCCGGTGTGCGCGGTGAAGCCGAAGAGCGCCGAGGAGGTCGTCGGCGTGGTAAAAAAAGCTGCTGAGATTGACGCGGATTTAATTCCCTTCTCGAGCGGACCTCCTCGATTCCGGGGCGATACCGCCACTGCGCAGGAAAGCGCCACCGTGGCGGTCGATTTAAGCGATATGAAGCGTATCGTCCGTATGGATCGCCGAAACAAGGTGGCTATCGTCGAGCCGGGCGTTACGTTCGGCGAACTGCAGGCGGCGGCAAAAATGCAACATATGAAGGTGTTAACGCCGTTATTACCCCGGTCGACCAAATCCGTAATCGCGTCCGGCCTCGAAAGGGAACCGATAACCGTACCAAAATATCACTGGGACATGACCGACCCGATGCTCTGCGTCGAGGTGGTGTTCGGAACAGGTGACGTTTTCCGCACCGGAGGAGCGGCGGGGCCGGGAACGCTTGAAGAACAATGGGCCTCCGGGGCGGCCCAGAAATGTCCTCTCGGACCGGCCCAGACTGATTTCCTCAAGATCGTGCAAGGCGCGCAGGGCACCATGGGCATCGTCACATGGGCCAGCGTTAAACTCGAACTGCTGCCCACAATACGCGAATCGTACTTCATAACGTCTCAAAAACTCGAGCCGCTGGTGGATTTGCTTTACGATATGACCCGCCGCAGGCTCGGCGATGAGATATTGATACTCGACGGTTTCGCGCTTGCGAATATCATCGGTAAAAACAACGCGGACATACAAAGCTCGACGGAAAAACAAGCGGCCTGGACTTTGTTCTACAATGTCGGCGGGTACGAATATTACCCCGATCTGCGAGTTAAATACCAGAAGGACGACATCGGCGGACTTGCCCGAAAGCATTCCCTCGATATAAAGCGTGAAGTTCCCGGGATGAGCGCCTCGGACATGGCGGCGGTTATCGATCTCCCCGGCGAAGAGCCTTACTGGAAGCTGCGT
Organism: uncultured bacterium; assembly: GCA_964503115.1. GTDB lineage: Bacteria > RBG-13-61-14 > RBG-13-61-14 > CAYWKU01 > CAYWKU01 > CAZDAF01. The sequence continues at coordinate 12,061 of CAZDAF010000036.1, read as the reverse complement.
TATAAGGGCGCTTTCCGCGAAATTCTTTTCATAACCACCATGGATATGGCCCGGGCGCATCACGGCATGATGAAAGAACAGGCCGAAAAGTTCGATTATCCCGTCGGGCAAATCGGCGTTTATTTACAACCGATACAGCAGGGGCGCGCTTGCCACCTCGAATTTATATTGCCTTACGATCCCGATGATCGGGCGGAAACCGGAAAAGTCCATGAGCTTTTCCTTTCAGCGAGCAAGGAACTTGCGGACGCCGGAGCCTTTTTCAATCGGCCTTACGGGCCGTGGGCCGACATCGCCTACTCGAGGTGCCCCGACACCGTAGCTGCCATGAACAAAATTAAGGATATTGTCGATCCCGACCGAGTTTTCAACCCGGGCAGGATTTGCCTGTAGGAGGACGGCTGATGTCACTCGAAGATTACAGACGCGATATGGAAGGATGCTCGAGATGTTCCTCTTGCAAGTGGGTTCCGCTCAACCAGATCAAGAGCTATCGGTTCGCCCAAATCTGCCCGTCGATATCGAAATATAATTTCCACAGCTTTGCCGGCAGCGGCAAGCTGATTCTCGGGCTCTCATTAATCGACGGACGCATAGAGATGGACGAAAAGTTCGCGGATATAGCCTACAAGTGCACCCTTTGCGGCGCGTGCGACGCCAACTGCAAAGTTTATCGAGACGATATAGACATCTCCGAGGTCATCGAGGAGATACGCGCCGAATGCGTCAACGCCGGGCAATACCTGCCCGAGCACATGATGGTTATCGAATCGATGAAAAAAGAGGATAACGTTTTGGGCGAGCCTAAATCCGCCCGAGGCGACTGGGCCGAAGGGCTCGATTTAAAGGACATCAACACCGAAAAGGCCGAAGTGCTGTTTCACGCGGGTTGCCGCTTTTCTTACGATGAGGATTTGCGGGGTATCGTGAGGGGAGTGGCTATGTTGTTAAAAAACGCCGGAGTTGATTTTGGAATCGCGGGCAAAGAGGAATCGTGCTGCGGGGGACGCGCTTACGAAATGGGCTTTCGCGGCGAGGCCCGTCAGTTTGCCGAAGACGTTGGCCGCCGGGTGAAAGCTTCCGGCGCGAAAACAGTTGTCACGGCGTGTTCCGACTGCTACAGCACATTTAAATATTTATACGACCGTATGGGCATGAGCCTCGGCCTGAAGGTCATGCACATTACCGAATACATCGACGAGTTGATCGCCGGGGGCAAGCTTAAGCTCCGCTCGAATGTGGACATGAAGGTCACCTACCACGACCCATGCCACCTGGGCCGTCGCGGCGAGCCGTTCATCGAGCCGTGGAAGGGAAACAAGCTGCTCCGGTTCGGTTCCCTTAAGCGCGACGGGCGCAATGGAGTGTACGAACCGCCGCGAAACGTGCTGCGGGCCGTACCGGGAGTGGAGCTGGTGGAGATGGAACGCATCCGCGAATGGAGTTGGTGTTGCGGCGCGGGCGGCGGAGTGTGGGAAGCTTTTCCCAACCTGGCGGAATTTTCCGCAACCGAGCGTATCGAGGAAGCCGAATCGACCGGCGCGGACGCGCTTGTCACCGCTTGCCCTTGGTGCGAGCGTAACTTCCGTGACGCTATCGAAAAAAACGGGGCGAAAATCGAACTGTTGGACGTCACCGAATTGGTGGCGCGGTCAGTGGAGGTTTAACACAATGATAACCGAAGAAATATTGAAGCAATTCGAAGAAGCCGTCGGCCCTGAAAACTGCTCCGCCGACCCCGCGATATTAAACGGCTATGCCTTCCAGCCTTTCCATAAAACCGAACCGGGGTGTTGGATCGAGACGCCCCTGGCGGTGGTTTTGCCTTCTAGCACTGAAGAAGTACAGGCCGTGGTGAAAATTTGTAACGAGCACAAGCTGCGCTTCAAAGCCCACAGCACCGGCTGGGGCGCAATGGGTGGCCCGGGTTTCGATAACGTCGTCCAGATCGATTTAAGACGCATGAACAGTATACTCGAATGGGACGAAAAGAACCGTTTCGTAGTCATCGAGCCGTACGTTTGCTGCGCCCAGATACAGGCGGAGGCCATGAAGCGCGGTCTGAACCTCAACATTATCGGCGCGGGAAGCGCCACATCGCCGCTGGCAAGTTGCACTTCGCATTGCGGCATGGGTTGGACGGCCATTTCGACCAGCCATAACGCGCGCAACATCATGGGCGTTGAATGGGTAACACCCACCGGCGAGATATTAAAGCTGGGCGCCCCCGGCTCGACGGGAAAGTGGTTTTGCGCCGACGGGCCGGGGCCCGGTCTCCGGGGCATAATGCGCGGTTGGGCCGGCGCCGACGGCGGAATAGGAGTGTTCACAAAATGCGCGGTTAAACTCTTTCACTGGCCCGGCCCCAGGGAAACGGAAGTTAAAGGCAGGATGATGGATCTGGACGTCGAGGTACCTGAAAACTTCCGCATGATGGGGTGTATTTTCCCCGACGCCGAAAGTTACGCTAACGCTGCGTATAAAATCGGCGAAGCTGAGATCGGTTTCTTGATGTGTAAAAACGCGGCCCCGTTGCTCTTTGCCTGTATGGCGCCGAGATTGCTGAGAAAGATGACCTCGTTTCCGAACATACGCGCCGCGATGAAGGCGATACAGTATGGGTTTCAGTTCATCATCGCGGCAAATTCCAAAGGCGATTTCGAGTACCAGAACAAAGTAATCGAGAAGATAGTTGACGAAAACGACGGCTTCATCATCGAGATGAACAAGATGCCGATCAAGTCGATGATGTATTGGTCGTTCGTCAGGGCCTCCGTTCCACCGATGGTGTTCCGGATGAGCGGCAACTTCTTTACATCGTTCGGAGGCGATGAAGCTATCGACAATGCCACCAAACAGGCGCTTATCGGCGAGCGGATAAAGAAGCAGTTTATCGCAAAAGGAGCGATATTCGACGATTTTAGCGACAATGCCTGGGGCGGGATGTATGAACATGGGCTGTTCAGCCACACCGAGGAGCTGACCATATTCGATCATCGCGATCTGGAGATGGGGAAACAAGTGGAGGATTACGCTACTGCATGTATGAACGCCACTATCGAGGAAAAGCTTGGAGGCGGCGGTTTCGCCTTCTTTGCAGGGTCGCACGTGCACGATATACTCGGACCCAAAATAGGAAACTATCATATTTGGCAGCGGAAGGTAAAAACCGCACTCGACCCGGAAGACCTTTCTGACTCGAAATATTTCATTCAACCGGAAAAAACGAAGAAGTGAAGTAGAGAAATATTGCGAATAGACACTTGAGCCATTTGCGCCGTTGAGAAATAGTTGTAAATAGTGCCTGTAGCGAAACGCGACAATTGGGTTTTTGCGCCTGAATCCCACCGACCACATGGATTATTGAGTCCATATGGTTGATACAGGTCGTTCCAGGTTCCCTCCACGGCCTCTGATCGCTTGACAGGCGCCTCCTCTCGCCACCCTCAACTTAAAAAAGCGTTACAGCGCAAATAGCTCATAAGCTTTACAAATCAAGTGTTTCGGTTTAATATCCTTTTTCGATGACGAACACTCAAACACGTGTTCTAACGGCGGTAGTTGTTGTACCGATACTACTGTTTTTAATTTATGTAGGTGGAGTTGCCTGGGGTTTGTTGATATCGGCAGTGGCCGGGATCGGAACTCACGAGTATTTCGGAATGGCTCGCGCGCGCGGGTATGAGCCGCAAGTTATTGTCGGGCCGGCGGTGAGTTTCGGGCTGTGCCTTGCACTTACGTTCCATAGACCCACCATGGCCATCGGCATACTCGTTCTGGGCGTATTGATGACTATGGGGCTGGATTTGAGGCGAAACGATCCGGAAGGGGCGATCGGTAACCTCGGCGCGAGTCTGGGAGGGATGATATACGTCGGTGTGCTGCTGTCACACGCAATACTGATTCGCAGCTACCTTGGGAACGACAAGCTCGGCATACTTTTTATGATAACGGCGCTGGCGGGCAGCATGCTTTGCGACACGGGTGCTTACTTCACAGGCCGCGCCTGGGGCCGCCGAAAGCTCATACCACGAATAAGCCCCGGAAAAACCGTTGTGGGGACCGTCGGCGGATTTTTCACCGGGATCGTCGCGGTGGTACTTGTGAAAGCAATAGCCGGCATGTTCATGACCGTTCCCTTCGGATGGGGCGAGGCCGTGTTATTGGGCGCGCTGGTCAGCGTGGCGGGTATTATAGGCGATCTTATCGTATCGATGTTCAAACGCGACGCCGGCGTCAAGGACTCGGGAAAACTCTTCCCCGGACACGGTGGAGCAATGGATCGACTGGACGCCCTGTTGTGGGCGATACCGGTTACTTACTATTTTGCGGTATGGATGATAAAGTAATAACATGGGAAGGTAAGACCCCGCAGCTCGGTGAAGGGGTATTCGTCGCGGAGGGCGCTTTTATAATAGGGGACGTCGAAATAGGCGACGAGTCGAGCGTTTGGTTTAACGCTGTAATTCGTGGAGATGTCAACACGATTCGTATAGGCGACCGTACGAGCATCCAAGACGGGGTGATTTGCCATTGCACGACAGCTTTGTATCCTCTAGTGGTAGGTTCGGAGGTTACAGTCGGGCACGGCGCGAAGCTTCATGGGTGTGATATTCGCGACGGATGCCTGGTGGGAATGGGGGCTGTCATATTGGATGACGCGGTAATCGGCGAGCAGAGCATCATCGCCGCCGGAAGCCTGGTACCGCCGGGAACGGAGATACCGCCGCGCACGCTGGTGATCGGCGCGCCGGCAAAACCCAAGCGGCAGATTACCGATCAGGAATTGAAAGGACTGCAAAACGGCGTAGAGCACTACGTCAAATTAGCCAAAACCTATATGGCGAGGTGAACCGTGGCCAAATTGGATACTTTAAAATCAAGCAAGTTTTTCAGCGAACTCACCGATCCGGAACTGACCGCCATCGAACCGGTCATAGAAGAGAAAACGCTTCCGCCCGGTACGACGCTATTCCTCGAGGGAATGCTCGGCGAGAGCATGTACGTCATCGAGTCGGGCAGCATCAAGATCAGCAAGATGATTGCCGAGGGTCAGGAGCAGGTTCTGGTGGTACTTGGGGATGGGGATCACTTCGGCGAGATGGCCATGCTTGACGGAGGAGCAAGGGCGGCCAGCGCGGTGAGTACTGCCGAGACGAAGGTTTTTACCTTGCGTCGGAAAGATTTTCTCGAGCTGGGCCAGGCGCAGCCGGGCGTTTGCCTCAAAGTGCTGTGGGCGCTTGTGAAGGATTTCAGCACGAGGATCCGGGAAAACAGCGAGCGCTACTCGAAACTGCTGGCTGAAACTTCTCCCGGTACCACATGAAGCAGTGATTAACGTTGCGGCCCTGGATCTGGGCACCAATACCTTCCGCTTGATGGTGGCCGAGGTAGAGGCGGGTAAGGCGCTCAGGTCGATACGAAAAGAACAGGTTATTACCCGACTGGGCGGCGGATTCGACAAAGCCACGGGAAGGCTTTCCGATGCGGCCCTCGATCGAGCCGGTGAAACGTTGAGGTTTTTTGCTCGAGTGCTTGCTGAAGAAAAGGTGGATGCCATAGCGGCGAAAGCCACCGCTATCGTCAGGGAGGCGACCAACGGCGTCGAATTTCTCGATATGGCGGGGCGGATACTCGGATTTGATGTCCGGACGTTATCGCCCGAAGAAGAGGCTGCAGTGGCGCTTCGCGGAATCTTGGCCTATAATCCCCCGGTGGATGGGCCTTTTGTCACTCTTGACGTGGGAGGCGGCAGCGCCGAACTGGCCCTGGTGGTGAGTGACGAGCTTCGAGGATGGGTGAGCATGCCGGTGGGAGTCGTGGACATTGCCGAAAGGGTGCTCGCCGATACCGACCCTCCTTCGGAGTTCTCGCTTGCTGAATGCGAGAACGAAGTTACGGAGAGTCTCGAAGCGGCTCGAAAAAAGCTCGGGGCGCCTGAATATGTTGATGTGGTTGTCGGGACGGGCGGCACCGCCACTTCGATGGCTGCAATTGATCTCGGGTTGGAAGAGTACGATGAAGAAGCGGTACAAAACCACCGCTTGAGCCTTGAATATATTCGAGAACTCGAATCTCGGCTGGCTTCTTTAAGTTTTGCCGAGCGGAGTGAGATATTCCCTCTTGGTGGCGGCCGGGAGGATGTTATAATACCGGGGATTATAACCACCCGGGTAACCCTGGAAATATTTAGCGCCGGGGAAATGTTGGTCAGCGACGCGGGACTGCTCGAAGGATTGGCGCTGACCTGCACCGATAAAATTGAAAGGAGGTGAAAAAGGCATGAGGAGATTGTATATGTGGTTGGCAACGGCTTGGGTAGCCGTATTTGCACTGGGTTGTGGAAGCAACGGGAGTGGCCAGGTTGCCGCTCAGGTGGCGGAAAAAGCCGCTCAGGCGGTGGAAGTGTCCACAGGACCGGGTTATTTCTTCACACTGCTGTTTATTGTTATACCCGTTATCATAATACTGGTCAAACTGTTCCGTGAAAGTGAAGCCACCAGCGATTCGTTGATCTCTCTCGAAGGACAACTCCGAAGACTCAACAACAAGATCGACCCCGAC
>CAZDAF010000036.1:0-5487 GCA_964503115.1 uncultured bacterium | reverse complement strand
GAAGCAAGCATCAAGGGCGAGAAGAAAAGCGATTAATTAAAACAACACGCGCCGGGGCGTTGATTCGGGAACTTGTTTTACCGGTCGCCTCGGCGCAGTTTCGCTGTTCGAGTTCAACCCTTCTTGGAAGGGCAAGGGAGGGGTTTAGGGTTCGAGGGGCGATGACACCGTTTTAGTTGCCCAACTCCTCGCCGACGATTATCACGGTGATGTCCGTTAGCGACGGGCGTCGTTCGTGAATGACGGTAATGCGGCATATTCGTTGGGGGGAATTGCAGTTTTGGCATTCTCCCGTCTCGACACAGGGGGTTTTCATATTCAGCTCGCGGGCTCGTTTGGGCGCGGCGATTTTTTTAATACGCTCGAGACCCGCCGTCACGTCCGGGACGATCTTGTTTATACCGACCATCACCACTACCTTTCCCGGCCCGAAAGTCATCGCATTGGTGCGGTTACCTACGCCTTCGCGGTTGACGAGTTCTCCGGTCATAGTGACGGCGTTGGCGCTCGTCAAGAAAATGTCGGCGGTCATCTGCGCTTTTCGCGTAGCGAGTGACCTGGCGGGGTCGGTTTCGACCCAGTGATCGAAAACTTCGATGCCACGCTCTCTGAGCGCTTCCACTGCATTCGTAGCGCGCACAGTCGCCGTGCCGCCGACACCGACCGAGCGGCATCCTTCGGCCAATTCGAGTATAAGCTTTTCGGCTTCCGCACGGTCCTTTACGTATACCGCCTTGAAATCGTGTTTTTCGAGGGCCTTTATGGTTTTCTCGACTCGTTCATCCATGTTTATTGTTCCTCCTGTTTTTCAAATTGATGCGGCTGTTTTGCGCCACGCACCGTTTTTATTTTTATAAGTTTTCGCGATGAGCCTTTAGCGCCCGCTTCGAGATGGATGATTGTTTCGTCATTAGATGAAAATTCCACCCAGGCGACGGCATCGTCACCGATACGTCTGAAGATTTCGGGCCTGACCCACATTTTTACCTGCACGGCGGATTTGGGCCCGGACGATGATACTTTATCCACTTCTCCGGCCTTTTGGCCGGCGAGCATTACCGAAGCGCCGGGCTGTATATCGGTTCCGGCGGGCAACTCGGTTATAAGAATATATTCCCCATGTACTTTGCCCGATTTGTCCGCGCTTAGTATGGCGACGGTGACGGCGACCAGCAGCGCGGTAACGACCAGACCGACAGTGAGTTTTTGTTTTTCGGTTTTATTCATTCGATCCTGACGCGGCCTCCGTCGGTGGCGCTTTTTGCAGCCGCGACCAGCAACTTGACGTCGGCGAGCGCTTCATTTATACCGGGAGAAGGAGCGTCTCCGTTTTGCAAGGCGCGTACGAAACTCATCGCGGCCCGACGGTATGCGGCTCGTGGATCGACAATGATGTCGGCCCCGAAACTCACCATTCGCTTGAACCGACGCATGACCACCGGCGCCCGGTCGGCTATCGCGCCCCAGAAGCCGTTGACCCATATAATGCCCGTGGTACCGCCTATCTCGATGCTTTCGTCCCACGGCCGCTCGGAGAAAGGCACGCTCAACTCCGGACATTGCACCGCTTCGAAATTTCCGAACCGATGCGGTTTTTCAAACCTGACAATCGTAACGCTTGCCGACTCGTTTCTCATAGTTTCGACTTCGACCGCCCGGCCCAGAAACCATTGCGCAAGCGCCAGCCGGTCGAGTGGTTCTTCGATACCTGCTTGCAGGATGGGGCCGATATCCGCGCAAGCGGTTTTAATTCTTATTCCGTTGAGGTATCCGATTTCTTCTTTCAAGGCGAGTTTTCGCGCGAGCGCGTGAGGTGCATGATGATGAACCGGGTCGAAATAGCGGAACTTGCTTTCGTGTTGTCTGATGGTTTCGGAAAGCCTCGTCGCATCCTCCACGGTGGCCGCGACAGGTGCCCTGACGCTTGCGGCAACGCCTGCGATTATAGCCTCGGCCGCGTCATGGGCCCTTCTGTCGAGCGGCGTTGTTATCTCGACGCCGTGCACTCGAGGGTCGGCAAGCAGGCGTTCGAGCGATTCGTAGGCCGTGCAGTCGTCCAACTCGGCGTCCAGGGCGGCGCATGCCTCGGGGTCGGGGTCCCACACGGCGGTTATGTCGAAGCCCGCTTCCGAGTAGCCTCTCGCTATTCGGCGGGCTTCGGTTCCCGCTCCGACAAGCCCCACCCCGGCGGGTCTGGACTTTTCTTTTTCCCTTTTCATGACCACGGGTCGGTATCCTCGAGTTGCCGGTCGCCACGCATCGCGTTGAACAGCAGGTCTTCCATCATGAGGGGGTCGCTTTTCAGAACAATGTTTCGCAGGGAAATGCTCAATGGCGGTCCGTCTCGCATCGCACGGTATGCATCTTCGAGGTATGAAACACCCTCATCCGGCGCTCTCATAAACAGCGCGAGCTTGTATGCGCCGAAGAATATCGTCGCAATGATCCGGTTCGGCAGCCGGAAAACAGCTCTTAAAACCCTGACGATCACCCTTGATAATATTTTCAGGGAAAGTTTCCCAAGCATGTTCCTTCGACCTCCTCCGGCCGGGTGGGTTTTCCGTAAAAAGCCGCCTGGTGCGCCGCCATGGAAAACATGGTGACTTCCCTGGCCCGCTCGCCGGTAAGTTTCGGCTCGCGGTCGTTTATCAGCGCGTCGATGAAATCTCGAGTGCAATCGGTGAAGCTGTCCTGCCAATCTGCGCGCAGGTCGCTGAATGAGGTAGTTATTCCGTCGCGATAAAGAATCAGGGGCGGCTCGTCGTTCAACTGGCCGGTGCAGCGCGTGACGATGATCGAGCCCCGGTCGCCGGTTATTTCAACGCGCTCGTCTCCCGGGTAGTACTTGCTTCTTATGCTGAGGTTGGTGTTTACGGTCAAGTCTAGGTATCCCATGCGGCCGTTTTTGTGCCGCCATGATATGGATGCTGGAGCGTCTACGGTGCCGAAAGCATAGTCGATCCACCCCGAAACGGTTTCGATTGAACCGAAGAGTTCGATTATGAGACTGAACTTGTGGAAGCCGTCATCCCACAAAATAGGCCCACCGCCGCATTCCTCGCGGTTGAAGCGCCACAGCCACGTGGACAGCGGCACAAACCATCCTCCAAGCGCGCCACCGCCCATGTGAATTCGCAAGGTGCGCGGCCGGCCGATCTCGCCCGCCTCCATCAGTTCGATAGCTTTCCGGTAAGGCGGGTAGAAGACAAAGTTCTCGAAAACGCGTAATTTAACCCCGGCCTTTCGCGCCGCTTCGATTATAGCGTCGCATTCGTCGAGATTCATGGCCATGGGTTTTTGCACGCTTACGTGCTTGCCTGCTTTGGCGGCGGCGATGGTTATGGGCGCGTGAAGCTTGTGCGGAGCGAGAACCTCGACCATGTCTATTTCGGGATCGGCAAGTATATCGCGCCAGTCGGTGAACCATTTCCGGCAACCCCACTGTTCGGCCCGCCTTTTGGCTACCGTTTCGCTGATGTCGCATACGGCCGTCAGTTCGGCCGTCTCGATCCCCTTGTAGCCGGGGATATGAAGGTCCGAAATACGACCCCCGCCGATTATGCCAACTCGCACCCTGTCCATAATTTCTTTCCCGTTTGGACAAGGGGCTTAAGCGTCTTGTCCCTCATGCTCATGGGTGGGTAGAATAGACGGATTCGACGGTGTGGGCAAGGACTCACATAGTTCCAATTTTGCAAATTATTTCATGTCCGGAGCGTGGGTTTTCCAGAAGTCGCATTTTTCGACATTGTCGGTGGGCTCGACGTGCTGAGGCAGATCGAGGTACATTCGCATTTTCTTTTCCCTGTCATACTTCGGCCATTCCATCAACCCGGCCCCGTTTGGGTCTCCGTTTTTAGCGAAATTTGACCAGTAGCTCATCATGGCGTCTATCAACGGGCGCGCTTTTTTTCTTAGTCTGCCTGAATAGAGCATATTAAAATAGGGGCGATCCAAGGCGTCGAAGATGTATGAAATTTCCAGAGCATGAGCGGCGCCATATAAATTGGGGAGGCGATGGTCGTCGTAGTCGAAGCGATAATAGTAAGTGGGCCGGTGCATGGTTGAAGCCCGGGCCGCATCGAAACATTTACATCCTAGAGATATATCTCCCCTGGCGTCCAGATAGACATCTATGGCTCGGCGATATTTATCGTATGGATAAAGTTTCTCGAAAGTAGGTGTTAATTCATCTCCAAGGTAACTTCTTATCGATGCTTTCACTTTTGAGTTTCTCGTCATCCTGTGAGTCAGGCTGCTAAGGGCTGCAAATAATTTCTCCTCATCTCGATTGCTGCCGACCATAAGCGGAACCTGGTTGTACCTGCCGCTTTGCAAGGCATTGATCGGCGTTTCTCTCAGAACCCAGCCGTCTTCATGCGGAGCCCAAACGTGGTCCCAAATCTTAAAGCCATGTAGCACTTCATTATCCTTTTCGTCCATGGCCCCGATAATCTCATCCGCCGATTTGGAGCGCATACAGCCGAGTGCGTTTTTGCCGGAGCAACCGAGTTGCTGGGCGAATTTGTCGCCGTTGGCAAACCCCTGTTCCATGGTATTGGTCGTATCGCATCCGCCGCTCTGGATGATAGCCTTATCGAAAAGCCCTTCCGCCAACGGCGATGCCATAAGGTTGCAAACACTCCAGCCACCGGCGGATTCGCCGAATATGGTCATGTTATTCGGATCACCTCCGAAAGCTTTGATGTTACGCTTGACCCATGCCAGCGCCGTTATCTGGTCGAGCAAGCCGTAGTTGCCGGAACTCGAGTACAGGTCTTCGTTCGAAAGATCGCGATGCGCCAGAAAACCCAATGCTCCGAGCCGATAATTGAAACTTACGACTACCACGTCCTTTTGCGCCGCCGGCCTGTCGCCACGATACATGGGCTCGCTCCCGGAACCGTACATCAATCCTCCTCCGTGAACCCATACCATCACCGGGAAAGTACCATCTTTTTTCGGTTTCCAGATGTTGATGAAGAGGCAATCTTCGCTCCGTTCCGGCTTGTATCCTCCATTGGCATAGCTTGGGACCATTCCCGTTTGATTACACTCGGGTCCATAAGCAACCGCCTGGAAAACGCCCGACCGTTTCGGCGCAGACTCCGGCGGCCGCCAACGCAAATCGCCGACCGGCGGTGCGGCATAGGGGATGCCCTTATAGGCACATACGTTCGGGCCGTCCTCTCCCGTACCGGTCACCGGGCCCTCAGCGGTCTGCACCGGCGCACGGCAAATTCCATGCTCCCACGTCATCACAGGTTGCCGACTCGACATAAAATAGATTATCGACAGCAACAGAATCAACACAATAATGACTATGACAATAACGGCTTTTCTTTTCACGATTTCCTCCGATTTCTCTTTAGCCGAAATATAACCGATTCAAGACGAGAAAGTAAGTGAGGGTCATAAAATCACTTCTTGTTTCCCTGATTCCCGGTTAATGGCATGGTAATGTTTTTTCGGAAGGATATTGATGAG
>CAZDAF010000035.1:0-16850 GCA_964503115.1 uncultured bacterium | reverse complement strand
TCCGAAGTGTTTCAGGACAGCCTGTGGTAAGCTTTGCATCTGACGGTGAGTGGCTCTATCTTTTGAATCATACACGGGGTAAATTCTATAAACGGCGCTCCGGAAATTCCGCAATGAAAAGTTTCTTTTCAATACCCGTGGAATCCGGCGATATTGTTAACTTTCCGGCCGTTGTGGTCGTGAATCCATCTTGCAGGTCCGCCTCGGACATCCATGTGCACAAAAGGCCCGTGGCTTCTTCTGGGCGGGTAGGCGCCTAATCCGCCTTCGAGACCTTTCAAATCGCCTTTTCCTTCCATCTCGTCAATAATGCGGTACATGACCAGCGCGTCCAGAAGGTTGACGCGACCGTCGAAACTCAAATCGTCCATCCAATCGCCTTTTCCACTGTCGTCGACGAACATATCCACGGCGCAACCGTACTGGTGCCGGCTGAATTCCGATTGCCCCGACTTCTTGTTGCGTGCGGGAGGCCGAAATGCGCTTAAAAACTTGAATCGTTTCTTCATCAGTCCTCTGGCGCGAAATTCATTGGTAACGATCTCGAGCTTAAGCGCCAGCTTCTCGTCGACCAAGACGAATTTGGGCCACCGTCTATATGCGTGGGGGAGAAATTCGCCAAGGCGATAATTTTCAGTGATATGAACGTTTACATCGTCCTTCACTACTCTTATGAAGCCGCGCGGGTACTGGTAATACGGGCTGTTGCGCTTTTCCCTGGGATCGGGATAAGTTCCGATCTCGAAACCTTCAAGGCGGCCGTTTTTGATGCGGTTGAACGGAACAAGTGAAAAAATTTGAATTGTGGCTTCGAGTTTTCGGCCTTTGTAATGTGAGGTTATTGTTACAGGATACCTGCCCGGCTTGTATGGGGGCATGTAGACACGTTCCAATCCCACTCCCGATAAATGTCCTGTCTGAACGCTCCAATGGGAATTGGCGATAGGGACTTTCGGAGTAATCGTTATTGTAATCGCTTCGCCGGGGAGTATACTGGCAAAGAAAATGTTGGAGTCCACAACGAGATCCTTCACGGTTATCGTGCACCAACCGTCTGTGCCTGAAATGTCCGTAGCGGCGAAAGTCGGGCCCGCGCTGATAGCCATTATCAGAATCAGGCTTGCAAATAGAGAGGATTTGATAATCTTTCCCCCGTATAGCTCGATTTTTTGCATAATTACTCTATATTAGGGTAGCAGGTTAGATTGTGAAGTCAATAAAAGAATCTTCAGAACATAGTGGATCAAGCGCGGCCGGCTCATTTGCTGGAAAAGTAAGATTTGCCGCTCCCCTTTTTATAGGCCTTCTGGCTTTAAGTATAAGATGGTCTCACATTATTCTGCTTGCCGAAAGCGACCCGGCATTTGCGCATTCTTTCATGGACGCCAGATGGCATGTTGAATGGGCGCGTGCACTGGTTATGGGAGTGTGGAATCATGAACCTTTTTTCCGGGCGCCTCTTTATCCTTTTTTCCTCGGGGCGCTGTTTAAGGTTTTCGGTATGGGGTTGTTGGCGCCACGGCTGGCGCAAGGAGTGCTGGGAGCTTTGACTTGCGTATTGATATGGGCGTTGGGCAAGAAGCTGGCGGGACCGAAGGTGGGCAAATTGGCGGGGATAATTGCAGCGTTGTACGGCCCGATGGTGTATTTCGACGCCGAGTTTCTTATCCCGGTGCTTTTTTTGCCCCTTACGGTCGGTTCCTTGTTGTTGCTCATAGGCGCCATGAAATCGTCTACAGAGGAAAAGCCCGTTTGGGGGCGGTTGACGGCGGCGGGATTTATTGCGGGTCTGGCGGCTATCGCGCGACCTAATATGTTGATTATGGTTCCGGGAATTTTTGTATGGATAATATGGGAAATTCCCGGATGGCGGCGAAGACTTACGGCATTTGCGGTGTGGCTGGCGCTCTTCATGGCGCCGGTGGGTTTTGTGACGGCATATAACGCTGTCGAGGGAGGCGGTTTCGTGCCGGTGGCCGGTCAGGGCGGTGTGAATTTTTGGATAGGAAACAACCCGGGTGCCGACGGCAAAACCGCTATGTCGCCCGCGTATTACGGCCCCGTTTCCGAAGTTTACTCTCTATACCGCGATAGCGTGCAAGTAAATTCACACCTCGAAGCCGAAAAACGCCTGGGCCGTAAACTGCGGTCCGACCAGGTATCGAGCTACTGGTTCGGGCAGGGGTTGAGATTCATTTTCAACGAGCCCGGAGCATGGATCAGGCTGAGCTTCCGCAAGGTATATTTCCTGATTAACGGTTACGAATTGCCGTCCAACAGGGAGATATATCCCGTACGACGATGGTCTCCGATTTTGGGCGTTCTACTGTGGGAGAGACCATTGGCGTTTCCTTTCGGGCTGATTTTTCCGCTGGCGCTGGTGGGAATGCTCCTGGCATGGAAAAACCCCGAAGTGGATATATCTGCGCACCGGCTGATCCTCATATATGTTTTTATCTACAGCGCCGGCGTGGTCGCGTTTTTTGTCACCTCACGACACAGGTTGCCGCTGCTCCCGGCGCTTATACCTTACGCCGCCTTTGCGTCGGCGTCCATACCGGCGGGGTTGAAGAAGATGCGAGCGCGCAGCATGTCCCGCCCCGGGATGGCGGTTGTAGGGATGATGGTGTTCGCGTTAGCCCTCATAATGTCGAATATGGATTATTTAGACGTTCGGCAGGTGCCCCGACGGGAACATCACATGAATATGGGATATGCATTCACCTCGGAGAAACGTTACGAGGAAGCACTTGATGAATACCGGGCGGCGCTTGAAGAGGAGCCCCGGCTGGATCGCGCCCGGTTCAATATAGGCGCTGTGTATCTTTTTATGGGGCGGCTTGATGAAGCCCGAAGCGCTTTCATGGAAACACTCGAAAAGAATCCTCGATATACGGAAGCGTGGGCGCATCTGGGCAACGTTTACTTCGAGGAGGGGAATTTTGCCGACGCCGAAGCAGCATACCGCAAAGCGCTGTCGTTGGATCCGCGCCATACGCTCGCGCGCTATAACCTGGCGATTTTATACAAAAAAAAGGGCGACTTTGACGACTACGTTCGAGAATTGATGCAGGCCAACCGATCCGATCCCAACTTCGCACCCGTGAATATCGAAATAGCGGCCATGCTTATGCAGCAAGGTCGTTATGAAGAAGCGCGCGAATTTATCGAAAGGGCCGTCCGGATTGATCCGAACGACCCGCGCCTTAAACAACTGATAAAAATGATGCCCCGGTGAAAGAAACTGAAAAATACTAAGCGTACACAAGATGATACGGAGTTATGGAGACTCCGCCGATCATTATCGGTTCTGCGGGGCTGAATGTAAGGCTTTCCAGTTGCTTGACTCCTTCATAAGCTTCGGGAGTGAGCCTTGCTTCGAATTTTCCCTCGATGGCCTTTCCGAGCCTGCCGGCGATTATCGCCTGGTCGCCGTAGACCTGGTTTTCAGTCACCAGCATACGGCCGTGACCGATGCCGAGGCATAGGGCCAGATTCGCGTCTCCCACCTTCTCGGTATTATGTTCCTCGAAAGCGCGACCGACGGCCCGAGCGGCCATCACGGCGTCCAGCGGCTTCGAGAAAATAACCACTAATCTGTCAGGTTCAGCTTGAAGCACTTCCCCGCCAAGTGTTCCCAATATCGGCTCGGCTATTTCATGAGCTTTTTCGACCATACTTAAAGCGCTTACAATGCCCTTTTCCATGGCCAGCCCCAAAAAGCTCGAAAAATCGCTTATCATAACGGTACAATCCCGCCCGAATTCCCGGTCCAACTCCGCTCCCGCAGTATCTATATCGCTTTCCTGTGAAGCAATCTTTGACAACAACTCCTTGAGACGACCGCTCTTTTCTTGAGCCATCACTACCTCCCTTTAAAAGAATAAACAGATGTTAGCTCTTATATTATCGCCGGAAAGCATAATACCACATATCTTTTGATTAAGTCAAACACGCTTGATTAACGGGAAGATCACAAGTATCATTATTAATGGATGGAGTGTAAATATCGAGAAAAATGTCGCAAGAAAAATATGTCTCAATCGTCTTTTTATATGGGAAGGTTTTATGCCCGGGCCGCCGGTTCGCTCCTTTTCCCGGCGGCATCTTTTTGCCCGGACTATTGGGGATTTTTCTCCCCGGATTCCTTTGATAGGATGAATTAAATGAACACCATTTACCACATACAATGGGGTTGGTTGGTGGGAAATGTGGGCCAATTCGACCGTCGCGAGCGGCGTATTCTCATGCTAGCAAGCGCCGCTCCCGATCTTGACGGTATTTTCATCTGGAACCGGGAACTTTTCGAAAAAATGCACCATACTTTCGGGCACAATTTATTTTTCGGCGTGATCGTCGGAGGAGCTATGGCCGCTTTCGCCGCTAAAGGCCGCCGGGCGAAAATGTTCCTGTGGAGCTATGCCATGGTGCTGCTGGCGCTGTTTATCGATTTTATCACGGCGCCCGAATGGCCGCTACGGTTCTTCTGGCCGATATCGAAGGATGCTTACTATTTGACTACAATGCTTCACATATCCAGCGAAGCGTTGCCGGCCTGGAACTTCGCGCTTGTCAAAGTGTTGCAATTGACGCTCATGGTTTTCCTGCTGGGCTGTACCGTCTACTTCTATATGAAGTATCGCCGCACCTTCCTCGAGCTTATATCGTGGCGGCTGGATCGTTTCCTGACCGATTTCGCAATCTTGCCGTTTAGATACCGGTGCGATTTTCCCGATTGCCGCAACCGGGCGCATTACGAATGTGAAGACACCGGCTCGGTACGTTGCATCAAGCACTGTACAATAAACCGCAACTTGTCCGTTAGCTGCGAGGGGTATGCTCCGGGACCGTCTCCTCCCCCCGAATAACGTCATCTGTTTTTGTTTATCGAAATTTTTTCCCGTTAAGCTTATAGCAGGTTCGATATATCTTACTCGACGATTTTTGTGAGTTCGAAGATTTCAGTACCGGCTGCTGAAATATTTATCATGCCGAAGGATCCCTGGTATTTCACCAATCTATGTGGAAACTTCTTTTCCACCCAGAGCGGATTTTTGTTCACAAATGGCTTTATGACACGTCCCAAAACAGGTCCTACAACGTCTACCAAATCAGGCTCGATGTCCAGGCGGTAACACTGGAAAGTTCCCGCCGGCACGGTGACTGTTTCTTCACCTCTCACCCTCACATTCATGGCAAACACCATCGACGGGTTGAACCACATGTAAAACTTGCGCTGGTTGCCCGGAACGAAATCCCAGCCTCGGAGAGCAAGAGGCAGCGTCAAAGGATGCGCCATATCATCGGGCCATGGCGGGATGGATTCGCTCAAATCGTACGCTTCGGTGCGGATTTTCTTGCCGGAGGGAAGAAAAACGTTGTTTTCAATATATGAAAGGATCATTTTCGAGCCCGGCTTTAATTTGAGAAAGAACCGGCTTGTGTAGCCGTTCTGCGATGTGTTATTGACGGAAACTTCCAGATGTCTATTCGGCCCTTCGCCCACGAACCGAGATTCATACACCGCGTTGATCGAGGCTTCGGCCACCATATAACGGCGGCTGAAAGGTTTCTCGACCGGCTTGGCGAGGTTTAGGCCCTTGTACCTGAATCCCAGGTGAAATTTTTCCCGTTCGGGGAAATTTTTTATATCAAACATGTCCGCTCGCGCGCCCGAAAGCGTTACGACCAATAAAACCGCCGTCATTGCTACATATCTCATAGCCGTTACCTCCTATCGCAAATTAAAAACGCGACAATACGCCTCTAAGTAAGACCGACAATTACTGTTGCTGATTTTTAGCCTTTTAATCTGAATTAGTCAAGTCCGTGGTTGAACAGGAACAAGCCCATGTTACGATTCGGGCGGGTATACGCGTTTGCCTGGCAACGGCGGGCCGGCGGTGAATATTTGATTTACGTCGATCACGTCCACGTCTCGGCCGGCAGCTTTAACGCGTCCTCGATATTTTCCCTTGACCTGGTAGGCTATCAGTTGGTGGGTGATGGCGCTGGCGGCGATCAAGGCGCCTTCGCGCGGCAGCAGGTCCGCATCGGTCTTGAACGCAAGCGCCGATTTGCCGACCGGAAACAGAGAAAAGACCGGCTGCGGCGCAGGCCACCCGTCATCATCGATGCAAGCAATATACTTCGCAGCGGCGAGGCGGTTAAAATGTTCGACCACCGGCGGCGACATCGGTCCTTCGTCGGATGATGGCGCAAGAGCTTTAGCAGCCCTGCGTATACCACTCATCTCGACAAGACGCCTGGCCCAATGCATTTTGCGGGGTTCGAGCACTTCCTTGATCCTGAACACGCCCACCTCGGTGACGCCCGCGTAGGCGTTATATCGAAACATCGCCATCTTGTTGAATTCTTCGAGATAAGCGCCTTTCCTGGCAAACTCTACGAACTCGGCCCTCACTTTCATGTAATGCGCGCCCGGCCCGAAACAACATGCGGTGGCAATGCCCGTACTTTCGAGATTGTGCGCAGTTTTCCATACCATAAACCGCGCGAAAATTAGCGTGCGCGGGTCGGCGGCTTTCAACGTAAGGACGGGTACCACGTTCGGTACGCCGTTTTTGTCCACCGTGGCGAGGAACTTCGGGTAAGCCTCGCTTTTGTATGCTTTGAGCGCCTTTCCTTCCAGGTATTGCAAGCACGTTTCCTTAAATGCTGTGCGACTCGCGGGCGATTATCTCGTCCTGTATTTCCTTGCCGAGCGTTACGAAGTAAGCGTTATAACCCGTGACGCGGACGAGCAGGTTCCCGTACTCTTCGGGATTTTTCTGTGCGTTACGCAAAGTTTCCGGGTCGATGATATTTACCTGAAGCGCCGTGCCGCCTTTTTGAGCATACCCGCGCAGGTATGCATTGAGCTTGAGCCGGTGCTCGGCATCTCTCACCAGCGACGGCGACAGGCTGATGGTGTGCGATGCGCCGTTCGGCACGGTTTCCAGCCCGATGTTACGCACGCTGCAAGCCACTGCCGTAGGCCCGTTGCGGTCCGCGCCGGTCGACGGGCAAATTCCGTTGGAAAGGTATCGACCCCTCAGCCTGCCGTCGGGCGTGGCGGCCACCCGGGTGGCATATATTATCCAGTAATTCCACGAGAGGTATCCGCTCCGGAACCTCCGCCCGGTGGCGGGACTGGTCCGGCGGAAAACCTCACGCGTCCAGAAGTCGTTGATCTCCTTTGCAATGGCATCGACTTCCGGATCGTCGTTGCCGTATTTCGGCGCGCGGTTGATAAGCATCTGCCGGAGCTTTTTATAACCCTTGAAGTTCTTTTTTACGGCCCGAACGAGTTCCTTCATCGAAACCCGTTCCTCGTCGAATACGAGCTTCTTAACGGCGGCGAGCGAATCCACCGCTGTGGCGAACCCAACCCCCTCGACGGTTATAAAACTATATTTCGGCCCGCCGGCGGTAACGTCCTTGCCACTTTCGGCGCAGCCGCGTACCAGTGTGGACAGGTAAGGCGTCGGCTCGAACTCGGCACGCAAGGCATCGGCCTCGGCAGCGCAATCCATCAGTTTGTCCATACAGGCCAGGAGCTGATTCTTGTATGCTTCAATGAATTGATTGAACGTCGCGAACTTTGTCGGATCGCCGGTTTTGGAGCCGAGCCGAATCTTGTATCGAATATCCCGGCCGTTGGACAACACCAACTCGACCGGCTTTGCAAGGTTGAGGTTGACATCCACGGTGCCTGACCGGTCGTCGCCTTGCAGCGTGTTTTCAAGACAACCGACGGGGGCATAATTCCATAATCGCTCCTCGGGAAGACCTTGCCACCTGAGCGCGTCGATAGAGAGTTCATCGAAATTCAAGAGGAACGGAGCGCCTTGAGTCTTCGATAAAATGTTGCTGACGCGGTCGAGTAGTTCGTCCGGGGTACCGCGATGCAACCTCAGGTTCGGTTTCGGCTCGATCATGTTCATTTCCTCGATGACGTCGAGGATGATCCATGTAAGCTCGTTCGAGACATCTTCTCCGTCCGGGCCGATGCCGCCCAGAGTGATAAGCTGTCCGAAACCTGAGTTTATGCCCTGGTTGGTACCCATCCGGCCCATGAAATCGTATGCGTAGTTGGGTTTGATGAACCAGCATTGAAGCAACTCGCGAGCCCATTCGGGATCGATGCGGCCCGCCTCGACGTCGGCGCGGTAGTAAGGATACAGGTATTGATCCACGCGCCCGGGGCTCAGGCCGGGGCCGGGATAGCTCTCGGCGGTCATCACGAGCATGTGTGTGAACCACAGCGATTGAAGCGCTTCGTGGAAAGTTTCCGCCGGTTCCCATGGCACCTTGCGGCATATCCGGGCGATTTCAGTGAGTTCTTCCTTTCTTGCGGCATCTTGTTCCCGAGTAGCCGTCTTTTCAGCTTCGGACGCATACCGAGCCGCAAAATCTCGCGCAGCTTCCAGGCATATAATTAACGCCGAGATAAAGTCTTTATGGGTAGGGTCTTCAGTTGAGTTTACGAGACCGCGGAAATATTCGGCCATGCCGAGAAATCCGTCGTGAAGCACACGGGGATAGTCGGGTATGATATGCCCCGGCACGGCGCCGCAGTTGCCGATGCCGAAAAAGTCCAGTTTACGGTAGTCTTTGAACCACTTCCGCTCCCTTTTTCGCCACCGTTCGTATTCATCATCGGTGAGCGTTCTGGATAGCGCCGCATTAAATTGCGCCCCGACAATCAATTCACCGTCGAGTATCTTTATCGGCAAGTGCTTTCGAACGACTTCGGAGAAAAATTTCGCACGGCGCACAACGAGCGGATTGTCCCAGAAGTCATTCGACAGAGGCACCAGCCGGCCCATGGCTTGAAGGGTACTCTCGAAGCTCGGGAAAGTTATGTGTATTTCGGGACTTACTCCCCAATGGTATGATGACCACACCACATCGTGTTCCCGCCGGGAAAGAAACGGGATCACTTCGTTGCGAAAGTAGGATCGAGCATTGTAATTGAAATACTCTTCGCGCAGTTTCCTGACCCGGTCGCTCAATCCCTCCGCCGGCGACCATAGCTCGCTTTTGGAGACGCTCACTGCACATTCAGATGCCATTTACTTTCTCCTTCTGTGATGTTTAAATTGCCACCCTGTTAAATAATGTGCCCCAAGCAGCCAATTGCGTCAAGTGTGTAACAACGGGTTAAATCCACCGCGACGGGCAGTATATGCAAGATCAATCTACCCGTGACAAGTCCCTTCGAGTAAGTTAAACTCCCACATCAAGTTGTTCTCGAATTTCGGAGGTGTTTTATGCCCGGGGAGACTGAAAATTTCGTAGTTGTCGTTCCGCATACTCATTGGGACAGGGAATGGTATCTGCCCCTCGAGGCTTTCCGGATGAAGTTGGTAAAACTTCTGGACGGACTTTTCGATATTCTCGAGGCCGATCCTGACGAGGCGTTCCACATGGATGGGCAGACGATCGTGCTCGACGATTACGAGGAGATACGCGGGAAGTCGGAGCGGTTACGGAAATTCGTCAGGGAAGGGAGGATTGCCATCGGGCCCTGGTATGTTCAGCCGGACGAATTTTTGCCGAGCGGCGAGGCTCTGATACGTAACCTCCAACTCGGTATAAATATGTCGAGCAAATGGGGCAAACCGGTAATGGTCGGTTACCTGCCGGATATGTTCGGGCACATCGGCCAGATGCCGCAGATACTCGACGGACTGGGAATTAAAAACGCCATCCTCTGGCGCGGAGTGCCGCCCTCGATCGACAAGTGCGGCTTCGAATGGTCTGCTCCCGACGGGACGAAATTGCTCACCGGCTTTATGCCGATGAGTTATTCGAGCGGTTTTAATCTGCCGGACGATGCAGAAGAATTGAAAGGCCGCGTGGTGATCACACGCGCATTGATGGGTCGTTTGATCGAAGGCCGGACGTGGCTTTTGATGGCGGGTACCGACCATCAGCAGCCGAAGTTCGGATTGTCGAAATTGTTGAAGGCAGCTTTCGCCGATATGCCCGGCTGGGAATTAAAGATCGGATCGCTGGAGGAGTATTTTGAGCGACTGGAAACCGAGAGCGTTGCGCGCCCTTCCGCGACCGGCGAAATGCGCGATCCGCACTATGCGCCGATACTTCCAGGAACCGCATCCACCCGGATGTATCTGAAGCGGCGCGATTTCCGGACGTCCAGCCTTATCGAGCGCTATGCCGAGCCGCTTGCCGCATGGGCGTGGGCGCTCGGCGGGGAAGATCACAGGGATTTCCTGGCTTACGCATGGAAACTGTTGCTGCAGAATCATCCGCACGATTCGATTTGCGGATGCAGCGTCGATGAAGTGCACCGCGAGATGATGACCCGTTACGAAAAGATGGAAATCGTAACGAAAAGGGTGCTGAACGAAGCTGCAATCGAACTGGGCGGCATGATGAAAATTCCTTCGGGAAAAAATTTCGGGATTTGGAAGCCCACCGGTAAAAACATGCCGGTTCCCGTGACTGCGGAAATCGACGGCAAGCCCCCGAAATCAGCGGAGCTTGTCGCGCCCGATGGAAAAAGTTTCCCGCTTCAAACGCTGGAGGTTTTGGAGAAAGGCGAACTGATAAATATTGTGGACGTGCCCGCAATTGCATCGCCTCTTGCAATGGCGTTTCTTTTTCAGGAAGAGGAAATGCTCGGTGGGTATATGGTAAGGACGGATCTAAAGCTCGAAAAGCAGACTCTCAGGGTAGTCATCGGAATCGGGCGATCACCTGCGGGGTTCGATTTTAAGAAGGCGAAAAAGAAGGCCGAGGACAAACTTGCCAAAAGCGGTGCACAAATGTTGAAGGTCGAAGTGAGGACCGAGCCGCGCGTGAAAGTGGCGAGTGTGGTTGACGATCTCTCCCCGTTTTCGCTTGGGCCATTTCAGATCAGAAAAAGAAAGGGCGACATATCGACCGATTTAAAAAGCGGAGATCGGTTTATCGAAAACTCACACTGGCGCGTGGAGGCGAATGATGGCGGAACTTTGACCATCCACGACCTGCACAATAACGCGACATTCAAAAACGCTCTTAGATTCGTCGATGAAGGAGACAGGGGCGACGAATATACATTCGAGCCGATTGAAGGAGACAAGCCGATTGACGAACCCGAAAAAGTGCGTGTTCGCAATCTTTACAATGGGCCGGTGGCTGTGGGAATGCGCATAGAGTCCGCTTACCGAATTCCGGCACAATTGGACAGTAGCGGCAAAAAGCGCTCGAAGCGGTCGGTCGCAATGAAAATCATAACCGATATCGTGCTCTACGACGGCGTCCGTTGGATAGACTTTCGCACGCGCTTTATAAACTTTGCGAGAGACCATCGGCTGCGGGTTTTATTCGAGGCTCCTTTTTCGGCGGAGGAATTTTTTGCAGAAACGGCGTTCGAGGTCGCGCGGAGGAAGGCGTGTGTTACGCCTCAAATCCGAAAGCCCGACACCGCGAACCTGATGTCATTGCTTATAGGGCCGGAGACCGAAGTCGGGTTTGGTCCTCATCGCGGTTTTGCGGCCCTCGAAAACGGGTCGGTAGGGATGGCTTTATTTAACCGTGGCCTGCCGGAAATCGAAGTCGTCAAAGGCGAAGAAGGCGCCGCGACGGCGTTGACATTGCTTCGCAGCGTTGGCGCCATTTCCCGCGATGACCTGTCGCTCCGGTCGGGTCATGCCGGGCCGCCGATTGCCACTCCGGGCGCGCAATGCCTCGGAGAGCAGGTTTGCGAGTTCGCGTTCATGTCTTACAAGGGTGTGTGGCAGGAGGTTGACCTGCCCGCGTTGGCGCATTCGTGGCGGCATGCGCCGCTCATGTTTCCGATTCCGGGCGGTGGAGATAAACTCGAACCCGGCGATGCCCCACTCGAGATAGACAATCCCGCTATCGAAATCCGGGCGCTTCAACCCGCCCCGGACGGCTCAAAAGCACTTTGCGCACGTATATACAACACCACGGACCGCCCTCAAACCGCTCGATTGAATTTGCACACTTGCTTTAAAAATTACGATGAGGCGAACTTGATGGGAAACACAATAGAAAATAAGCACATCACCAGAGAGAGATCGAATACTGCAATTGTAAAACTACCTCCGGCCGGGATTATTACGCTACGGCTGGAATTCTCCAAGGCATAGCCTTACCAGGGAGTACAATTATCTTCAATAACCACATACAACACATGCGGGTTGTTTTGACTTATTTACTTCATTCGGGTATCTTTTTATAGAAAGGTGGGTGGTGATGCCGCTGACTGAAAAAGATCTAACTCCCGAGAGGATAAAGGAAACCGTTGAGGTGTTGGACCTTTTGAAGGAGCTTGACCCCCAACAACTGGAAACTCTTGAAATCCTGCTTGACCGTAAACAATCCTCAATTTTAGAAGAAAGCCTGAAGTCTTACCGCGTGGGGGAACCCACTTATCCCATCGAATCGATTCTCGAGGAATAATTTGTATATTGTTGAGGTTACCTCGAGGGCTCGGCGCGACCTTAAAAAGCTTGCCAGGCCTTTAAAGGAAAAGATCATTATCGAAGCCGGAAAATTGTCCGAAAAACCCGAACTGGGTGAACTCCTTTCTGCGCCTTATCATTCTATTCGCTCTTATCATTTCCGTTTCAAGGGAGTTGAATACCGAATTGCTTATCACATCGAGAAAGAGGAGAAGAAAATTATCGTCCATCTTGTGGCGGTTCGTGAGAATTTTTACGCTAAGTTACGAAGGGCTCTAGATATTTGAAAATAATTCTTTAAGAGCTTCTTCGTATTCTCCCAGATCGCGGTCTGAAAACAGGACGAATGCGGCCTGTTCGATTTCGGGATGATCTTTGAGGTATTTTGTAACTGTATTTAGGGCAATTTGTGCCGCCTTGTCTATCGGGAAGCGATACGCGCCAGTGCTTATCGACGGGAACGCGATGGTTCGGACTCCGTTTTCGCTTGCCACTTCGAGGCTGCGTCGATAAGCGCTTTCGAGCTTTTCTTCTTCTCCTCTCTTACCGTCTCCCCAGACCGGCCCGACGGTGTGAATGACGTATTTCGCGGGCAACTTGCCGCCGGTGGTTATCTTGGCGTCTCCGGTTTCGCAGCCGCCCAGCTTTCGGCATTCTTCGAGTATCGCCGGGCCGCCTGCGCGATGTATGGCGCCATCAACTCCGCCGCCACCCAGCAATGATTTGTTCGCCGCGTTGACTATGGCGTCCACGGCCTCTTTGGTTATGTCGCCGCGTTTGAGAATCAGTTGCGATTCGCCGATTTTTCTTTTCATAATACGCTCCTTGTCGGCTGCTTCCTTTATCTACTTTATGTTGAACGTTTTTTTTATTATGCCATAGACCCGGTGGCCTGACAATTCAGTATGCGGATCGGAGCGTTATTCCGACGATTTCCGGCGGTGCGCCGAGTCTTATGGGCGGGCCCCATGTGCCGGTTCCACGTGAAACGTACAGGTGGCTGCCATTGTGGGTAAAATGCCCGTGCAGTTTTGGATAAAATAAGCGAACGATATGGCCGATGGGCCATAATTGCCCGCCGTGAGTATGGCCCGTGAGCATCAGGTCTATACCCAAATCGGCAGCCTTCTCGAATCGGGTGGGTCTGTGATAGAGCAAGATGGCGGGAGTGGATTTCGCTTCCGGGCCGATCACCTGCTCGAACGGTACGGTATCCCCCCCGACACGCTTGATGGCCGGGTCGTCTATTCCGTAAATGCGCAGGTTACTTGCGACAATCGCCTTTTCATTACGAAGAAAACGAATACCGATGGCTTCCGAATGACGAATTATCGCCCTCGCTCTGTTATAAAACTCGTGGTTGCCGGTAGTCGCATAAACACCGTATCGAGCTTTCAAGCGCCCCAGAAGGGTGAAAATCTCCTTCATCTCATCCGGGTTTTCGTCGATGAGATCGCCGGTTATCGCCACCATGTCCGGGCCGAGCGAATTGGCATGTTCGATTGCGCGCTCCAAAAACCCGGCGCCGACCACAATCCCGAGGTGAAGGTCGGAAATATGCACGAGGACAAAGCCGTCCAATTCGCGCGGAAGCGCTTTGATGGGCACTTCCAGACGAGTGATGTGAACCTTGTACATCGCCTGGTAATAACCGTAACAGCACAAAAGTATCGACGAGACGAGCACCAGTGTAAAACCGGCAAGGCCGATATTTCCACCCACGGCATTTTCGAGTGGGCGGTACAGTCCGAAAATACGAAAACCGCCGGTGACAATTTGAACAAACAACCCGATCAGGAACAGGTACAGGGCCAGGCCCATCCATATTGAAGCTACCCAATACCAGACTGAGGATAAAGCGTTTATGTTCAACCCGACCAGGATACGAGCGGACGGGTAAGACATCGCCAATAAAAAGAAAGTTGCGCGCAAGGCCCATATTAACGCTTGAGATTCTATTTCGAGCGAGGAAATCACGCGCCGGTAGATGTAATAATTTACGCCTCCGGCAACGGAGAAAAACAGTGCTAGAAATATCAGCAATCCCATCAAACCGCGCATCGATATTTTTGTCCGTTTTCGAGCCAAGTTTCCGTTTTGCACCTTAATCGTCCGAATCTTCGACTCGACACATTTTAGTTGCCTTTTCAAGAAATGGAAAGTGCTTAATAGCACGGCGTGGACAATCTCACGGCCACCGGCGGAGTATTGAAACTACTCGGACGCTATCTCGATATTGCCGATTCCCATTGAGCGAGAAAGTCGGCCGATTGTCTCGAGCTTTTCGTCCGGTATGGGTTCGGCGTCCGATAGAGGATATTTTCTTCCCAAGCCGGAATATTTTACAAGTCCCCATTGGTGATAGGGAAGGAAAAATAGCTTTTCTATGGAGAGTTTTCCGGCCAGCTCCAATATTTTAAATATCGTTTTTTCATCGTCGTTGAAGCCTGGGATCAAAGGTACACGTAGCCAAATGTCAACTCTTCCGTTCAAGTATTGCAAATTGTCGAGAATGATTCCGTTGTCACTACCGGTGGCCTCGATGTGGGCTTGGGGGTCTATATGTTTTACGTCGTACAAGACAAGGTCGAGATACGGCAGCAGGGATTTTATAACCTCCGGGGCGGTCTTTCCGCAGGTGTCGATTGCGGTATGGATGCCCCTTCTTTTGCTTTCCTTAAGTATGGCAAGCGCAAACTCCGGCTGAAACATCGGCTCTCCGCCCGTTAAAGTTACACCGCCGCCGCTCGTCTTATAGAAGGGCATATCCTGTTCCACCACATCTATGATTTCCTGCACGGTGCGGGTTTCTCCCACCGAGCTGAGTGCGCCGGAAGGGCATGTCTCGACGCATTTCATGCACCTGTCGCATTTGTCCCTGTCGAGTGTCCGCACTGATTTTTTCCGTTGATCGATGATTGGGATTATTTCGTTGTCCGCTTGATTGTCAGCCGGTTCCGTCTCTTCACTTACCGCGATAGCCTCCCTGGCGCAAACCTCAAGACACTGGTTACAATGAATGCATAAATCGAATTTCGTTATAATCTCCGGGTATGGATTGATCGATTCGGGATTGGAACACCACGGACACCGCAATGGGCAGCCTTTCAAAAAAACGCTTGTCCTGATTCCCGGTCCGTCATGAATGCTGAATTTCTGGATGTTGAAGATTCGGCCCTCGGCATCCAATTTGTTCGGGAGGTATTTTTCTCCCAATCTTTTTAAGAGTTTAAGTATTTATTCCCCCGCTCTATATTTTCCAGGCGAACCTTCAGTATCTACCTTGCCTTGATTCCTCGACCATTACCTGACACCCCGAACATACTTGACAAAGCTCAGGGCTGCTGATCGGCGATCCTTGTAGGGTACGGGCTTCTTTGCCTTTCTGCCTTTCCTGACCCAGACCTTGTCGTCGAAGGTATGATAATAGCTCCATCGAGGTGGCGGGTCGGAGACAACCGGAGGCCGTGGCGTCTCACAGTTCTTTTTAATCTTTCTGGAAAGGTAGAGGGAAATAATCTGAGATAACAAAGAAGGGCTGCCAATTTCCTCGCGGAAACGTTTTTCAAGCATACGAGCCCGCTCCCGAACCTTTTCGCTGGAATGATGCGATTTAACTGCACGCAGGTAAGAATAAACCCCCGATGCCATGCCTTTGGACCGTTCGGCCCGGTAGGTGTGATATTCATCGCCGGCGTCCTTCAGTATCCGGTACGAATCGAGCGAGTTTTCCATTGCCTGGAGCGCTTGCGGGCCGTTCACGTCCCGAATTTGCTCGTGAGCGTAATCGAAAAACTCCTTGATTTCGCCTTTTTCGAAATTATTCAACTTGAATACATCATCACTCCACAGATGCAAGTCTTCCCATTTGTAGGTGTCGAGGATACGTTCGTCCTCGCTCAATCGTTCGTAAAGCGCAGTCCCGGGGCATGGCTTAAGGGGAGAGATTTGATATGCGCCGGGCTTCAGGGCCACGAACCGGTCGATGTCCTCTTTTAAGTTCTCCCGGGTATGGAAATCGAAACCAAGCACCAGGGAGCCGATGGTATGAATGCCGCGCCGGTGAAGGTTTTCAAACATTTCCTTGATTTCTTTACCCTGCCGCTTGGCGTATTGATCGTCGGTTAAATCCTGGCCGCAGAGGAAACTCTCGACCCCGATCCATATCGCCCCGACGCCCATATCTCTGATCTCATCGGGGGTAAATTGTGAGATAGAACGCATGGATCCAAAGGCGAAATATTTGATCCCCCAAGTACTCCTGTCGCTCCGCAGCAGTCGTCCCAATTCCCGAACGTAGTCCGTGTTTATAAAGAAGTCCTCGTCCCACAGCATAAACATGAGCGCCTCGGAATTTAACCGCTTTTGATAGTTTTTAGCGAAGCGATATACCTGCTCCGGTTCGGC
>CAZDAF010000034.1:0-17545 GCA_964503115.1 uncultured bacterium | reverse complement strand
TTAATAAATATTCGATAATTTTGCTAAATAACTTGACACTGTACAAAAGATAAGCAATAATGAATATCAGGAATGAAACGTTTTAATACTCTTAAATTGAATAGGGTGGAACAGTGACAAAGAATAATGTGAAGCGGCTACGGGAAGCTCAGCTTATGAGTAAGGCCGAATTGGCCAGGAAAGCAGGAGTCAGCACATTGACAATCGACCGAGTCGAGAAGGGTAAAAGCTGTAGGATGGATACCAAGCGGAAGATAATCCTGGCCCTCGATTATAAGCTGAACCAAAAGTTAAAAGTATTTCCAGGCGACGAAGATGGAAAGGGCTGAACCATGCTGGGATTCGGACACGGCAAGAATCTGATAGGGTTGGATATCGGATCAAGCAGCATAAAGGTTGCTGAGGTCCGAGATACCAAGCGCGGATACCAACTGGAGAGCTTCGGCGTTCAGTCACTTCCTCCCGAAGTGATTGTCGACGGCGCCGTGATGAACACCACCGTGGTGGTTGATGCCATCAGGGAACTGATCAAGGTTCATAAGATAAAGACCAAGAATGTGTGCACCTCGGTAAGCGGACATGCGGTCATTATCAGAAAGATCAAGGTTCCCGCAGTAAGTCCTGAGGAATTGGAACAAAGCATCCAGTGGGATGCGGCGCAATATGTTCCTTTCGATATTAATGAGGTCAACCTCAGTTACCAGGTAATGAACGAGGCTGATGAAGAGGGGAACATGGAAGTACTCATGGTGGCAGCCAAGAAAGACCTTATTAACGACTATGTAAGCGTTATCAAGGAAGCTCAACTCAATCCTCTTATTATGGATGTGGACAGCTTCGCTTTGGGCAACATGTTCGAGATAAATTACCCCATCCAGGAAGGAGAGGTGATGGCTCTCGTCAATGTGGGTGCCAGTGTCATCAACATCAGCGTGTTAAAAGGCGATATGGTAATGTTCACAAGGGATGTTTCGGCGGGGGGCAACCAAATTACCGAGGAAATTCAAAGACAGTTGGGTGTGAGTTTTGAAGAAGCTGAGATGTTAAAGATCGGGGGAAGCGGTTCGGGAGAAACGGAAGAAGTTATGAGACAGGAAGTTCAAGATGTCATCCGCACGGTTACCGATTCGCTGTCCACTGAAATCCAACGTTCATTGGACTTCTTTACTGCCACCAGCGCCGAGGACAATATATCAAGGATTTGGCTGGGCGGTGGTACGAGTAAAGTGGGCGGTCTGAGGGAGATCATCGAAGAGCGGACCGGGATGCCGTGTGAAGGACTGAATCCTTTCAACACCCTTGCATATGATGAGAAGAAGTTCGATGTAACGTCTTTGGAAGAAATGGCGCCTCAGGGAGCGGTTGCCGTGGGGCTCGCAATCAGGAGGGTCGGCGACAAATGATCCGGATAAACCTACTACCGACTAAGGCCGTTGTAAGAGCCACTACCTTTCGCACTCAGGTTATCATTGCCAGTGTTGTGGTCTTGGTGTCTCTCATCGGGATGTTTTCCTGGGCGGCTTCTTTGAACTCCAGAATCAGTAAACTGGACAGTGATATTGCTCAGAAGCAGAAGGAGCTCAAGGAAGTTGAAAAAGCGCGAAAGAAGTTAAAAGCCATAAAAAAGCTTAACAACAACCTTAAGAAAAAGCTCGAAGTTATTGATAATATTGAAAAAGCACGAACAGGCCCCGTCTGGATGATGGATCAATTGACTGACGCTATCAGTCGATTCCCGGTTAAAAGCTATAAAACCGGTGAAGTCACCTGGCGTTATCTGGACGATAAGGTTTTCTTGAAAAAAATGAACATAGCAAAGGGCAAAATCACATTAGAAGGTATAGCTATAAATAATACCTATCTTGTGGCTTTTTTGAACAACCTCAAAAGCAAAAGCGATGTGTTCGTTAACGTTAAGCTTCTGTACAGTGACACAACTAAATATCGCAAAGCGCTGGTGAGAAAATTCAAGGTGACTTGCAAAGTTAAACTTAAGGCAAAGCCTCGCATCGGCGGTCCGTCCACTATCATGCTGGAGGAATCCTCCGCCGGGGAAGAAAGCGAAGACGAAGAGACCACCCGGACGAAAACGAAGAAAGTGTCCAGGAGATAAGGGTGAAGGTGATATTATGGCTTTAAATATAGAAACTATCGAGAAACTTCCTCTTATACAGAAAGTTCTCATTGTTATAGGTGTCATACTTATACTTTATGTGCTGTTTTATTTCCTCTATGTGTCCGCGAAACAAGGTGAGATTACCAAGAAAGGACAGGACCTCTCGAAACTGCAGTACGAAGTCAGCCAGGGAAGAGCCGTCCAAAGACAGATAAAAGAATACGAAAACAAGAAAGAAGATCTGGAGAAACAGTTAAAAGAAGCCGAAAAAAGACTTCCCCGAAAGGCCAAGATACCTGATTTACTTGAAACGTTGAGTGACCTTGCTCGAGGCAATAGCCTGGTTTTCCCCAAATTTCGCCCGGGAAAGATAGTGGGCGGTTGTGGAGGAATGTGTAAGGAAATACCTATTAAGGTGGAATTTGAGGGTACTTACAACGCTATTGCTACGTTTCTCGATCAAATGTCCAAATTGGAACGAATTGTTAACATGAAGTCAGTGGAAATGAAGCCAAAAGGCAAGAAGGTAACAGCGGAAGGCGCCAAAAAACTCGCAATAAAAACTATGATTGTAACGTATATGTTTGCCGGCGTCGGCAGCACTGCCAGTAAAGGCGGCAAGAAGAAAAGGAAGTAATCGTGCAGGATCTTGCAACAATGCAGGAGGCTTAAGGCTATGATGAAAGTGTTGAAAACCATAAGAGTGCTCGTTTTTGCGGCCATGGTGGCGGTGTACATGGTGTCTGTGCCGGCCTGCTCGGAAAAGAAAAAAGAAGAAACCGCTTCCAAAAAGACCGGCCAAGAGTTGCCCAAAAGGAAGCTTTCGGGAGAATCGCCCGGAATGGACGGTGAATCCACCAAAATTACCGGTACCCAAATTGAAAAGGTGGAAGAACCGGTATATTCATACAGCAAAATACGGAGCGATGGCCAGCCTAAACGGGATCCCTTTACACCTATCGAAGTGGTGGGAGTTTCTCCGATAAGGACATTTGATGTTTCGCAACTGGGTGTCAACGGCGTTATTATGCATGGCATAAAAAAGGCGAACATCGTCACACCTAATTGTAAATCAGCGGAAGCTCTGATTGGAGATCCCATCGGTATACACGAAGGCAGAGTTGTTGACATAACACTTGAAGGCGTTTTAGTGCGAGAAACGTATCTCGATATGAAGGGACACATACAAGAATATGAGCGGTTTATTAAAAATAGACCGTATCGGTGCAAATAACGGGGAGGATGGTTAAATCATGAAATTAAAAACGACATGGAGAGGATTAGGCCTTTTTCTGGTGGCGGCGATGGCTTGGTTCGCAGTTTCCTGTGCGGGCAAAAAAGCTCCCGAAGCGGCTCCCGCGGAGGCCCGCCCGGTTGCAAACATCGTAGATAATGTATCGGTAACGCCGGGCGACGCCGGGGCTCAAATTGCCATATCTACCGCCCAACCCGTATCGCCGCTGGGTTACTTCCTCGAAGAGCCACCGAGGGTGATAGTCGATATTCCGGGAACCGCATTGGGCGAAGGTGTTGCTGAAAATTATCCGGTTAACACCAGTCTCGTGAAAGAAGTGACCGTCTCCACGGTAGGATCGGCGGACAGCCCCACGACCAGGGTAATTATCGCCCTGACCGGTGAGACGACATACGAGGTCAAGAAAGATGACGGGAAGGTGTTGGTGATTCTGGGTGGCGGAACCCCTGCCGCTGGAACTGCGGTAGTCGGCCTTCCGTCCGAAGAGGTGGCGCCGGAGGAAATACCCGCCGAAGTTGCTCTCGAGATTCCCGTGGAGCCTCCCGAGATGATGGCGGAAGTTCCGGAAGCCGCACCGCCTGCACCGGAAGAAATGCCCGTGCCGACGGACCTCGGGCCTGCCGGCTCGATTATCGATATCACCACGCGTACCGAAGGAGAGTTGGTTCAGGTCATATTGATGGCTGACGGCGCGGTAGGCGGTTTTGACGCTTTTACCCTGCCGAGCCCACCTCGTATAGTAGTGGACCTGGCCGGTTTGAGCAGTTCGTATCCTGCAACGCGACTTGACGTGGAACAGGGCGATGTGAAAAAAGTTCGCGTGGGCAAGCATGCCAACAAAGTTAGAATTGTAGTGGATTTACAATCTTCACTGGTGCCTTACAGCACGGTGAGGAAGGGTGACAGGCTTATAATAAATATAGGTGAGGGAGCGGAAGCTATGGCGCCTGAGCCGGAACCTCCGGTAGTGGTACCATTGCCGTCCGAACCCGCGATCGAAGAAGCTCCTCCGGTTCCGGATGAGATTCCGGCGGAGGTTCCGACTGGATCTGTAGTCGAAGAAGCTCCTCCAACACCCGAGGAAATACCCGGGGAGCCGATGGAAGCTCCTTTGCCGGAGGAACCGGCCGTTGAAGCTCCAACGGAAGTTCCGGCCGAGGTGCCCGTTATGGAGCAGCCCGAAGCTCCGGTTGGGGTGGTTCCGGCGGCGGTTCCTGAAGAGGGGTACGAAGCGGTCGAGGTTACTGCGGTGGACTTCGATTGGACCAAGGAAAAAAGCACGGTCCGTATCGAAACCACAGGCCGTGCAAAATATGAAATGATTACAAACGAGCGTGACAGGATGATAAGTGTCAGAATCGTGAATGCAACGATACCACCAGCGCTTGAAAGAAGTCTTGATACAAGTGAGTTTGCAAGCCCCGTGAGAATGGTCTCAAGCTACCAATGGTCAAGCGAGGACGCCAAAGAAGTCTATGTCACCATGAGCCTTAATTACACGCCGAACTATTACGTGGTTCGTGAAGGAAACGCCATACTGATCATTTTCGACAATCCCGAAGCCGGCCAGGTGATGGCTGCGCCCGCGATGGCGGAATACGCCGCGGGACCGTCGGTCGGGGAACCGGAATCCATAACCGAGGAAGGCTCCGGGCCGGGAGGCGCGGAATTTTTCGGCGGCGTGGGCGGTAGCGTCAGAAGGACGTTCTCCGGCAGGCTTGTTTACCTCGATTATCAGAGCATACAAGTTGTAGATGCTCTCACCTTGCTGGCCGAAGTGGCAGGTCTTAACCTGGTCGTTTCCGGCAAGCTGAAGGGCACGGTCAGCTTGAAGCTCGAAGCCGTTCCCTGGGATCAGGCTTTGGATATTATACTCCGAACGCAAAAACACGGCGGTGTGATACGTGGCAACATATTACGTGTCGCTCCGTTGAAGGACCTTGAATCGGAGGAAAGGAAATACCAGAATCGCCTGAAAAAACGGAAAAAGGAAGTTCCCTTGCAACTGCGCATCATATTCGTCAGCTATGCGGAGCCGGGGGACATCCAAAGTGCTGTAAAAAGGATGCTTACCAAAGGACGCGGTCGTATCGAGGTGGACCAACGCACGAATTCCTTACTTGTTTGGGATGTGCCGGACAAACTCGATGAGATCGAAAGCCTGGTGAGGCGTCTGGATGTCGAAACGCCCCAGGTGTTGATTGAGGTGAGGATTGTCGAGGCCCGATCTACGCTCACCCAGGATTTAGGGGTGGAATGGGGCATTGGGTACCATTCCGGCGCCCAGTACGGCAACCCCACGGGCATGAACTTCCCGGGCACAATAGATGTTGGCGTCGGCCTTGTCTCGGGTGTGACGGGCGCCAGCGATACCGCACTCGGTCTGGGCCAAAGCGCCGTCGGCATCTCGCTGGGGTCGCTCACAAACGCAGTTGACCTCGACCTGTTGCTGAGGGCATTGGAACTTGAAGAGAAAGCGAAGGTTATATCCTCGCCGAGAATTCTTACCCTGGACAACGAGTCGGCCGAAATCAGCCAGGGCGTTGCTATACCATACGCGACCACCAGCGCCGCCGGGACGGCAACGCAGTTTGTGGACGCCAACCTGAAGATCACCGTAAAACCCCATGTTACAAGCGATGGGCGGATTATTATGGAGATCAACGCACAGCGTAACAGCCCTGTCATCGTTCCGGGATCCACCGGTACGGGTATAAACAAAAACGAAGCAAAAACACAGATACTTGTGAAAGACGGTGAAACGGCGGTCATCGGCGGGATTTTCGTCCTCTCTCAGGGGGAATCGCAATCTCGTGTTCCCTTCCTTGGTAAGCTGCCCTTTATCGGGTGGTTGTTCCGGAGCCAGCACAAGGGAGACGACCGTCAGGAACTTATAATATTCCTCACGCCGAGGATCGTTTCCGGGGGCGATCAATACCTGCGGTTCGCCAGAAACCCGATGGGACAATAAGTCGGAGGTAAAGAAAAATGAAACGATACATTGCCGTAGTTATCGCGTTGGTTATAGGGTGTGGCTTCCTGTGGTTGGGATGCGGACCCGACAATTGGAAAAGCCCCTATGACGCGCCCGATGGATCAAACATAAGTGTGCCGGACGACTACTCTTACGATTCCGGCGGGGGCGCTTTAATAATAAATTTCGCAGTTTCCGTAGACGATTGCTGCGGAACTCCTCTAAACGACATCGATATAAAAACCTGGATTTTCCCGCAGCCCGACCAGTCGAATTGGGCGTGGATGTACACTATCACCGATCCTGAAGGCGATACTTTGGATTTTTACGTACAAGATCCCGATTCCGGCTTGTATTTTGTTAATACCGCCTACTTCGTGGATCTTGATAGCGTCGCGTATTGGGACGGCGATGGAATGCCTCACTACGCTACAAGCTCGCATGGACGGGCGGATATAAAAATTATTGTACCCACCGGCTACTCCGGGGAGATAGGCGTCTTGTTCGATATCGGCGTTGATTCCGGGGAATTAACCATCAGTGTCAACCCCTCGGGAGGGGTGTGTTTCAATGGCACGGACGACGATAGCGATGGCGCCACTGACGCTATGGATTTCGGGTGCTCCGGGTTGGACGGTTTGAGCGAGGAATAAACTGAAGGGTTTCAAAGGCCTGCAAACTGTAAACAGGCACGGAAAAACTTGCGGATCGACAAGGAAAAAAGGCGGATTCAAAACGCGTGAAAAACGAGCAGAAACGGCGCAAGTTGTTGATAATCTTGAGAAAGTGAGACGATGCCGTTTGGGGCGGTAACGAAAAAGCGAGATGGCACAGAGGTTGCAAACATGACAGTGAGACGTAAAAGCAACTTCAACCCCCCCAAACAAGGAGGGAAGATATGATCCGGTCAATCAATAAAGAGAAAAAAGGTTGGTACCACTACCTATTGTTGGCGCTATTTCTGGCGCTGATCGTCGGGTTCTCATTACCCGCTTGCGATGACAATCCGGGTACCACTCCGCCTTATGACACCGACGGTGATGGGGACGGAGACGGAGACGGAGACGGAGACGGCGATCCAGGTGACACACTCGATCACTTTGATCTTTCCGGCAATTGGGGAACAACCGCTGATACGGCTGCTACTTACAACCTCACCGTAACAGCCGTGAGGACCGGGGGAGTGACCGCCGATAATTATACGGGTACGGTTAGAATCGAAGGATTCTACGGGACCGCGACTTCCGCCTCCGGGCCGGACACCTTTACTGTCGATCCCGTGCAATATGAGTTCTCCACGGATGACAATGGAGTTAAAGTATTTTCCGTTCGTTTCGTTCGGGAAGGAACTCATAAGGTACGCGTTACGGATTCCGAAGCTGCCGAGGGAGCCGGGATTTCCGCCGAAACGCCCGACATCACAGCTTGTGACGGCGGTGCGTGCGATCCCTGTTCCGCCGACGCAATAGTCATTTCCGCCGATCCGGCTTATGTGGATGTGAGTTCCACCATAAATATCACCGCCCTGGTGACTGACGCATCCGTTCCCGTGACCGGTGAGACGGTGATGTTTACCACCAATGATCCTGATAACACAAGCATGGTGCCTGAATATACCGCTACGGACGTAAACGGCCAGGCGTCGTCCAAGTTCTATTCTCCAACCACGCCCGGCATGGTTGAGGTCAGGGTATCGGTTTGCAACGACACAGTTTTCGATTTGATGCAAATATCCGTCGAGAAGCTGAAGCCCAACACCATACAATATATGTCAGCCAGTCCGAAGGATATAGGCATCAAGGGATCGGGTCTTCCCGAGTCATCGAAGGTTACTTTTAAAATTTATGATTCACATGGCGCTCCGATCACGGACGCATATAGGATGGATTTTTGGATTGAAGCTCCCCCCACTACGCCGGGACCGCAACCGGCATTCCAAAATACACAATCCGGAACGGCTTTTACGTCGGTTAGCGCCGGCCGCGTTCCCGGTCCTGTCCGCGTTTTTGCAAAGGTATGTCCGTATGAGTATGAACGAGATTGTCTGCCGGAGGAATACCTTGTGGCGAGCGCTGCGGAAATATACATACACGCGGGTGTACCGGAGTATGAGCATTTCAGCGCGGCTGTCGAATGCGGAAAGGATAATATGCCGGGGCTGTGGACGTACGGCGTACAGGCTCAGATAACGGCTTTTGTCGGGGATCGGTACAGCAATCCCGTTGCCGAAGGCACTATTGTGTATTTCGAGTCCGAGGCGGGTATAATCGGCGCATCCGAAACTCCGACCGATCAATTTGCGCAAGCCACCACCTGGCTGGAAACGGCGGGCCCGGCGCCGTGGGATACCGCATGGGAAGTTCCATACACCCGATATGATAGGATGCTTCATAACGATGTTATCTTGGATCGGGGTCCTTGGGATTACCCCTACGGAGAATTCTGGACCTACGGAGTCGGAACGGTCGAAGATCCCCAAGTCACGCTCGGATTTCCCTTGACGCAATCGGATAGGGATCAATGGAACACCCAAACCGGCGGAACCCCTGACCATCCGTGGTTGGGACATTTCCACGTGCCGAATCCGATGGACGGAGTGGTTACCGTTATTTACATAACCCTCGGGGAGGAATATTTCTTTGACGCAAACAGCAACGGTATGTATGACCTGGGCGAATATTTCATAGACCTTCCGGAGCCTTATGTCGATGCCAACGATAACGGCCAGTGGGACTCCGGTGAACGATACCGCGACAATCCTCCTTACATAGCTGGAAACAACATGGGTCAATATGACGGGCCCAATGGCGAATGGGACGGAATTGAAAATCCGGCCGGATACGGAAATGGCCCTATCAGCATCTGGAAATCCGAACGTTTCGTCTTCAGCGGCGAGCCGTCGGATAGCATTTCCTGGAAAGTACGAGGTGACTATCAACAGTGTTTAACGGGAGCGCTGGTTAACACAATTGAAACACCGGCCGGTCCTGTAGCTGCACCCGACACTTGCTGGGTTAACAACGCGGAGTTGGTTTGGGCGGATTGGGACGACGCCGATGGCGATGGGAGTTATTGGGAAACCGACGCAACTTTTACCGCTACCCCTGGATTTAAAGTGGGTGGCACCATAGGACCCGGCTGTATTAGCATGATAGCAGTTATGTGTGACAGGTATCACAATCCCGTCTCTCCCGTTAATATTCCTGAATTCGAAATTGATGTCACCGGACCTATTG
The DNA here is from genome assembly GCA_964503115.1 of uncultured bacterium. Classification (GTDB taxonomy): domain Bacteria; phylum RBG-13-61-14; class RBG-13-61-14; order CAYWKU01; family CAYWKU01; genus CAZDAF01. The sequence goes on along the minus strand of CAZDAF010000034.1, from coordinate 7,964 downwards.
TGGCGAATCCGGACGAAATAGAAAACCTCGGAGGCGGGGGCGGAGAGTTTGATTGTCATTATCATTTCAGTGTCTGTGATTCTGACGCTGCCGACACCGATCCTGCGGGGGGTGCGACGGTGATATTCAAAGCCGGTGTTTATGCTATTCAGGCGTCGGGAACGGGCGACTGACACTTCTTCGATAAATCTTTCGATTATATGGGGCGGGGTGCGTTGGCGGCGCCCCGCCCCTTTTGTTGACGAAGTTAAATGATGCTAATAAAGTAAATAATGCGAAGTTAGCAGTGCGAAATGCGGAGTTCGGACAAGGGATTTAAATTCCTTGCCAGTGCGAAGAATTAAGAAACAAACAACGTTGCACTGAGAACTGGCAACTTCGCACTGTTCTGTGGGGTGTAAGTGGCTGAAAACGAGACATTGGATACAAAGGGTATTCCTCCCGAGATCGAGCGGTATCTGTCGATGTGGGAGCGGGACCCGAAAAGCCGGGTTTTCGCTCCGCTGGCGGAAGCGTACCGCAAGGTGGGCGATTTGGATCGCGCCATCGAGATTTGCCTGAAGGGTTTGCAGATACACCCGAACTACGTCAGCGGCCGCGTGGCGCTGGGAAGGGCGTATTTCGACAGGGGCGACTACCTCGCCGCCAAGACTCAACTCGAAATGGTTTTCGAGGCCGATCCCGAAAACCTGGTGGCCGCAAAGACTCTCGGGGAGATTTACCGGAAGGAGGGCGAACTCGAAAAGGCCCTGCTCGCGTACCGCCTGGCGCATTACACCACGCCTTCGGCCACGGAGATCGTCGAGAAGGTAAGGTCGCTCGAAGCGGCGCTGGCGGTTAAAGGTGAGACCCCCGGTGATGTAACTAGGCACCGTGATGTGGAGAAGTTGTCTTCCTCGCTTGAAGCCGCTCGAGCGGCGCTGCGGAAAAGCGAGGCGCGAGCGGCGGGAGAGTTGCCCGAAGATGACGTCGAGAGCGAAAAGGACATTCAGGACGAAGTCGAGCGGCTGCGCAGTGCGCCGGAAAGACTCGTCGATGATGAAGACGAACTCGCGCTTGAAATGGACCTTTTCTTCTCCGAGATTTCCGGCCCGAGCGTCGGTGGATATTCGGACTTTCAGGTTAGGGGCGCCGCTGAGGCGATGCCGGCCGGATCGCGCGAGCGGAGTGGAGACCTCGTGAAACTTACCCTGACGGAGCTTATGCTGCGGCAGGGATATGTCGAGAGGGCGGTCAAAGTTTATGAGGAATTTCTCGAAAGCGAGCCCGACAGCTCACAGGCGATAAAACGCGTCGGGGAGTTGAACGAGCAATTGTTGGACATCAAATATGAAGTTCGTATAAGAGAAGGCGAACCGGGCCGGCAGGTTCAGGAAGAAGAAGCCAGCAAAGAGGTCGCTAACACACTGGTGGACTGGCTTCAAAATGTAAAGCCGGTTTATTAGTGCTATAATATTAAGTTCTAAGTGCGAAGTTGACAATGCGAGGTGCGAAGTTGTCAGTGCGAAGTATTAAGAGCGTGTATGAAAACCCCAGAAAGACACCTGCTGTCATTCTGAATCACGCCGCCGGCGCGATGAAGAATCTCAACGATTTCGGATACTTGAGATTCTTCGTCCTGCTGAAGCAGGACTCGGAATGACAACCATAGAACTTTTCGTATACCTCTAAGATACAAACAACTTAGAACTTCGCACCGAATACGGTGGGGAGGAACAAATGATTTTTGAAGATGTAGTACAAAAAGCGGTCGAGGAAACCCCCGGAGCCGTTGCGGGCCTGATAATGGGCTCGGACGGCATATCGCTGGCATACCACACCAAGCCCGATGCGGAAATAGAGATGGAGGTAGTGGGTATCGAGTACGCCGGCCTGTTGAGTGAGGTACGTAAGGTCAGCGAGATACTCGAGTCCGGAGAGGTGCGGGAGGTTACGGTAAGCACTGACCGATACGTGGTGATAGTGCGCAGCGTGACGCCCGAGTATTTCCTCGCTCTCGCGCTTGTACCGCAGGGCAATATCGGGAAGGGACGCTTTATGCTGCGTATCCAGAGCCCTGAGGTGCGCAAGGAGCTTTAGGCTCGTTGTCAGTGCGAATCGGAGCGTAGCGGATCGAAGCAGGGCGAAGAACTGTCTGGTGACCCGTATGGGGTTATCAGTGCGCCAGGAAGACAAGGGATTTAAATCCTTTGTTCATGCGAAGTTTAAGAACGGAGAACTAATTAATGCGAATACTCGTGCTTCACGGCCCGAATCTCAATCTCCTCGGCACTCGCGAGCCGGATGTGTACGGTTCCTCCACTCTCGAGGATATAGACCGCTCGCTCGTGAAACTTGGGGCCGAGCTCGACGTGGAAGTCGAATGCTTCCAGTCCAACCACGAGGGGGAACTCGTCGACCGTATCCAGGGCTCTGTCGGTAAGTTCGACGCCGTTTTGCTCAACGCCGCCGCATACACTCACACCAGCGTGGCCATTCGGGACGCTATCGCCGCCGTGGGGGCGCCTGTCATCGAGTTGCACATCAGCAACATTCACGGCAGGGAGCCTTTCAGGCATCAAAGCCTTATCGCGCCGGTGGCAAGTGGGATCGTTATGGGGTTCGGCCCCGCGAGCTATGAGTTGGCGCTGAGAGGTGCGGTAGAGTTGGTCCGCGCGGAGAAAAAGGAATGAGTTCTTCCTACAAATTCGTAGGGCTCTCGCCGCTTGATCGCGCATATAGGATTATAAAGAAAAAGAACCTCGAAGCACTCCTTATAACCAGCCGGGAAAACACCCGTTACCTTAGCGGTTTTACCGGAAGCGATTCCACCCTGCTTGTAACCCCCGACAAGAACGGCTTGCACCTGTTTTGCGATTCGCGCTATACCGAGCAGGCCAAAGATGAGTCGCCCGAATGGCGCGTGATCGAATATAAGCAAGTTGTGGATGCCGTTGCGAAAAGTATAAGCGACCTCAAGCTCATGAAGATAGGCTTCGAGTCGCGTCACATTTCGTACAATTTGTATCACCGGTACATTGAGGCGTTGGACAAACCGGTACTGGTACCTCTCGACCGTATTATTGATTCAATAAGAGTGTCCAAGGCGAAATCGGAAGTATCGAAGATAAAAAAGGCTATCAGTATCGCGGAGAGCGCCTTTGAGGAAACTTTGTCTTTACTTAAACCCGGTGTGAGAGAAAACGAATGGGCTTTGCAGTTCGAGTGCGCAATGCGCCGTGCGGGATCGGAGCCGGTGCCTTTCGACGTTATCGTGGCAAGCGGTGAAAGGGGCGCCATGCCTCACGCAAAGGCTTCTTCAAAAGTCATGAAAAAGGGAGAACTCGTCACTGTGGATTTCGGCGCCTGCTTCGAGGGATATAATTCCGACTCCACGGTAACAGTGGCCCTTGGCAATCCCGACAAGGAACTCAAGGAGATACACCTGACAGTGCTCGAAGCACACGATATGGCTATTGAAGCGGCGAAAGCGGGCATGGAATCGCGCCAGCTCGATGCCGTCGCCAGGAAGCATATAGAAGAGCGGGGCTATGGGAAATACTTCGGCCACGGCCTTGGACACGGCGTTGGGTTGGCGGTACACGAAGAACCGCCGGTTTCTCCGTTGAGTGAAGATGTTCTGGAAGAAGGAGCCGTCGTTACCATCGAGCCCGGGATATATGTCCCCGGAAAGGGAGGGGTGAGAATCGAGGACATGATATTCATTAAGTCCGACAGCGCAGAGCTGTTGACCACTTTACCCAAAGAATTGAGGACATTATAGTTAAAAGCTTGTATGAAAACTCTGGAAAGATGCCTGCTATCATTCTGAATCACGCTGGCGGCGCGATGAAAAATCTCAACGATTTCGGGCACTTGAGATTCTTCGCCCCATGCGAGCCCCGCTTTGCTCGGTGCGCCCGGAATGACAACCATAGAACTTTTCGTACACGTTCTTAGACAAATTAACGAATCGCGGTTATCACTCCGCCGCCTTAACGGTAGTATCCCATGGGCGCTTTTATGGCATATGCGGCACAGATATTCAACCTGGCCCTGCCATCGTAACAATGAGATGTAACTCGCGGACATCCGCGCTATCCTAAATAACAATTAAGTTTTCACGATAAAGGTCTTGTCATGTCCGAGCCTACTGTTGTGGTCACGCATACAAGCTGTCTGGCGGATTATCCTACGGCGAGCGTTGAGTGTCCGGAAAGGATCGAGGCGATTCTTCCAGCCGTGGAAGATTTGCCTCAGCGCACTCCCGAGCCTGCGTCCGAGGAAGACATTCTTCGAGTGCACACCCGCCTGCATTATGAAGGAATAAAACGAGGGTCGGTATACAAGCCGGCCATACTCAGCGCGGGCGGCGCTATTATGGCAAGCGATGTAGGTATCGAGGGACGCAACGCATTTGCGCTGATACGCCCTCCGGGCCATCACGCGAGCCCTAATAGTTGTTGGGGATTCTGCTTTTTCAACAATGTCGCAATCGCCGTCGAAAGGTTGATCGATACGGGCGAAATCGAACGCGCATTCATACTCGATATCGACCTTCATTTCGGAGACGGTACCGATAACTTCTTCCACAGGTCGAAGCAGGTTACCGTATGGAACGTCGAGGAGCACGACCCGATGCCTTTCCTCGATTCCGTCGAAGAAGGGCTCGCCAAAGCGCCCTACGACATAATAGCGGTGAGCGCGGGATTCGATAATTACGTCAGGGATTGGGGCGGTGTGTTATCTACGGAGGATTTTTATAAAATCGGCAAGATGGTTTTCGATGCCGCGCAAGCAAACTGCGCGGGCAGGCGATTCGCCGCGCTCGAGGGCGGTTATTATCTGGAAGACCTCGGGAAAAACGCCCGGGCTTTCATCGACGGTATGGAAGGTGAATGACGCCCATCGACGTTTGGGGGAAAAAATGATGGCTGAAGAAAAATTTCACGGGACGACTATTTTATCGGTACGCGGCGCCAAAAGCGTCGTGGTCGCCGGAGACGGCCAGGTGACTCTCGGCAACACCATAATGAAAAGCGGTTCCTGCAAGGTCAGGCGCGTTTACAAGGACTCGGTGATCGTGGGGTTTGCGGGCGCGGGGGCCGACGCCATGGCGCTGGCGGAGCGTTTCGAAGGGAAACTCGAACAATATTCGGGCAACCTCACAAAGGCCGTGGTCGAGCTTGCCAAGGACTGGCGTACCGACAAAATGCTGCGGCGACTCGAAGCGCTTATGGTCGTCTCAGGCGCTGACGGCAGTTTCCTGCTATCGGGGTCGGGAGACGTTATCGAGCCGGACGACGGCATCATCGCCATCGGCTCCGGCGGGCCTTACGCTCTCGCAGCGGCTCGGGCGCTGACCTCGAACACCGACCTCGGCCCACGGGAAATCGCTCAAAAAGCCATGGAGATAGCGGCGGATATTTGCGTTTACACCAACCGCGATATCGTTATCGAGGAAATCGAACTATAAGTCGGGACAAGGGACTTAAACCCCTTGTCTTTCAAACACACGAGAATTGTAAGGGAGACTAAGTTATGACGGAAGAGAGCATCAGGGGAGACACGTTCGAGTTAGTGCGCGATGAAGGAGAGGATTCAAGAAAACTCAAGGGCCTGACGCCACGGCAGATAGTTTCCGAGCTTGACCGCTACATAGTGGGCCAAACCGATGCCAAGCGCGCGGTGGCCATCGCATTACGCAACAGGTGGCGCAGGCGCATGGTGCCCGACGACCTGCGCGACGAGATAGCTCCCAAAAACATCATCATGATCGGCCCGACGGGCGTCGGGAAGACGGAGATAGCCCGCAGGCTGTCGCGGCTGGCCGGTGCGCCGCTTATTAAGGTCGAAGCAAGTAAATTCACCGAGGTGGGCTACGTGGGCCGTGACGTCGAAAGCATGGTCCGCGACCTGGTCGAGCTTGGCGTCAAGATGGTTCGGGACGAAGAAAACGAACGGGTGCGTCTTGAAGCCGAACAGATCGCCGAAGAGCGTATTTTGGATTCACTTATGCCCGAAACGGCGACCGACCCGGAATTCGCGCACGACGATCTCGGCGGTAAGGTCGAATTTACCGGTGGGGGAGGGATTCGCGAGAAGCTCAGGATGCTGTGGCGCAAGGGTAAATTGGACGGCCGTATGGTCGAGATCGAAACCACGGCCCAAAGCATGCCGTTTGCACAGATTTTCAGCTCCGGCGGTCTCGAGGAGGTCGGCTTCAACCTGAATGAAATGATGAGCAACGTCTTACCGCGCAAGACCGCCTCCCGTAAGGTCAATGCGCGGCAGGCTTTTGACTTGCTGGTGCAGGAAGAAACGGCAAAAATTATTGACCAGGAGGCGGTCAAGGCGAAAGCCGTCGAACGCGTCGAGCAGAACGGTATCATATTCGTCGACGAAATCGATAAAATCGCGGGCCGAGGATCGTCTCACGGCCCGGACGTATCCCGCGAGGGCGTTCAGCGGGACATATTGCCGATAGTCGAGGGCAGCACCGTGGCCACAAAGTACGGGATGGTGAAGACCGACCATGTTTTGTTTATCGCGGCGGGCGCGTTCAATATGACCAAGCCGAGCGACCTTATCCCCGAGCTCCAAGGCCGGTTTCCCATCCGCGTCGAGCTCGATGCGTTGACGAAGGACGATTTTATAAAAATCCTCAAAGACCCGGAAAATTCCCTCACTCGCCAGTACAAAGCGCTGCTCGATACGGAAAATATCGAGATCGAGTTTAGCGATGATGCTATAGAAGAAGTTGCGGAGATGGCCCAGAAGGTGAACGAGTCCACCGAAAACATCGGCGCCCGCAGGTTGCACACCATCATGGAAAAAGTCCTCGAAGATATAAGCTTCGATGCTCCCGAAAGGCAGGGCGAAAAAGTCGTCGTCGACCGTGAATACGTCACATCGAGAATGAAAGACCTCGTAGCCGACGAAGATCTGTCACGGTATATCCTCTAAATTTTCGAGGCCGGGCACGGCATACAGTGCCTCTTCATATCTTGAAATTGGTTCCATTGTTTCAATCAATCGGAATCCGAAATGTCTTTTCGCCGATTTGCAGTCGAAGTAAACGCTATCCAAAGCAAGGCATTGATGAAAAGTAGCAACAAGGCTGACCGATCAAGGTTCAGGTAAATTCCATTGCTATTAAACTTCATTAACCATGATTTCGTGTCAGGTGTTTCAAAGTCAAATTCTTCTCTATCATTATAGGGATTAATAGGCCTCTTACTTTGACCTACTATCCACACATCAAATGCATCATCGCTGTCAATGTTTGCAATGGCAACGGCAGTAAAACTTGTCGCTGTCACCCCGATTCCATATTTCAATGCTATTTTACGGTGTATTTCCCTTTCAATTATTGTATCGCTCTTAGATCCTGGAAATCTAAGATAAAAAACGGTTTCCAGAAATTTCGAGCCACTTACACTGTAAAATTTGCGAGTAAAATCACCGTTTAACCGCTCGATAAAAGTATTTGTGCTAGGTTTTTCAGAGAGATAATAACTGTATTTCGTGCGACCTATAGGCATCCAGCCAAGTTGGTCGAAGCGCTCTGTAAAAACGCCATATTTTTCAAAATAGGTATTTTCCATCGTTGCTATTCCGGCCAGGTTTACCTTGGCTTCGCTTTGTATTGATCTACCATGCCCCGGCAAAAGCTCTATAAATAATGGAAACATCGCATTTATAATACAAATCAGTAGTGCTATCCCTGTAATTTTATGCCAAAGTTTTTTTCGTCCCCACGAAGGTGGCCCAAAAATGTGGAGGAAAATACCAATTATGTAGATGACGATGATCCATATAACCAGTAATATATACATAAATCTTCTTGTCTCGAAAAATAAGACCACAAGATTATCAAAAGGTGGTCTTCTAACCGGATTCATTGATAATGGGAACTACGAAGAAGAAACTCTTTTGCTGAAAAGTGGAGATATTCTTATAATGTTTACCGATGGAGTTCCGGA
>CAZDAF010000033.1:6221-17801 GCA_964503115.1 uncultured bacterium | reverse complement strand
GAAATCGGAGTAGTATATAGAAACCCCGATACCGGCCGATACTTCAGATTTACATGGCGTGAGTGGTATGAGCGTACGAGCCGCATGGCTAATGCCTTAAAGGAAGCACTGGGAGTGAAGCCCGGAAAGCCGGGTGAGCCCGGCGATAGAATCGCCACCATGGCACTCAACCACCACAGACATCTGGAACTATACTACGCCGTACCATGCCAGGGAGCCGTGCTGCATCCTATAAACATAAGACTCTCACCGGATCACATTGTCCACACGATAAACCATGCCGAAGATAAAATCATTTTCTTCGACGACTTCATTCTGCCTTTACTCGAGAGAATTTACGATAAAATTAAACCTACGGTAGAGAAGTTCGTGTATATGTCAGATAAGCCGGGCCTGCCGGATACGAAGATAGAGCCGCTTTATGAATATGAGGAGTTGGTCAATGAGCAACCGCCCCGGTTCGAATGGCCGCATCTACAAGAGGACACGTATGCCACATTATGTTACACCACGGGCACCACCGGGTTGCCGAAAGGGGCGATGTTCTCTCACCGGCAACTCTATTTGATGTCCCTGCATATCATACTCCGCGAGGTATACAATTCAGATCCCGCGCTTGCGTACCTTGGGGAGTCTATCGTTCTAATGCTCAACATCCCGTTATACCACATCCACGCGTGGGGATATCCCTTCATGTACCTCTTCGGAGCAAACAAGATAGTGCTTCCGGGCGGTTTCTCCCCTCAAGCCTTCTGCGAACTGACTCAGACCGAAAAGGTGACAAATTCGGGCGTAGTCCCGACGATGGTAGCCATGCTTGTCGAGTATGAATATCTGGGCGAATACGACCTGAGCACTCTGAAGAATATCACGGTCGGTGGCGCCGCATTGCCGCTGGGGTTGAAAACAAAGGCCGAAAAACTGATCCCGGGATTTTGCGTAAAATCCGGGTACGGTATGACGGAGACCGCCCCGTCTACCATCTCCGCTTCCGTCAAGAAATTCATGATAGACTGGTCTAAGGACAAACTCGACGAGATCAGGGTCAAGACGGGTTTGCCTCTTCCGGGTCTGGAGGTGGAAGTTATCGGCGATGACGGCAAACCTGTGCCTCGCGACAATGAGACCATCGGTGAAATAGTCATCAGGGGGCCCTGGGTGATGGAGCAGTATTATAAGGATCCCGAAAGGACCGCCGAAGTGTGGCGCGGCGGGTGGTTCCACACGGGGGATGCGGCCAAAGTCGACGAAGAGAGTTACATCACAATCGCGGACAGAATAACGGATGTGATCAGAAGCGGTTCGGAGATGGTCCCCACCGTTTTGCTTGAAAACCTGACTGCAACGGCAGACTTCGTCCTTGAAGCGACATACGTGGGTGTTCCGGACACCAAATGGGGAGAAAGGCCCATGGCCATCGTCAAACTCGTGCCCGATGCCACTGAAACTGAAGAAGACATTATCAAATTCCTCGAAACCCACGGCATCGAAAAGGGCAAAATTACCAAATGGATGCTACCGGATTACATAACCGTCACCGATGAGATACCCAAGACCAGTGTTGGGAAATTCGATAAATTGACAATCAAGAAAAACCTGGATGACTTTTTAGCCAAGGCAAAACAAACTAAGAAAAAATGACCTTATTCGGGCAATTTTAGAGGTGAGGTATGGAAACTTTTTAGCCGGATACCCACCACGTCATAACCCTCGTGAAGTTCCCGGTCAAACTCATCCCAGTTTCTCACGTTTACCTCTTATTTTTCTTGTTTTCTTTGGGTCGTTTTTACGTGGTATTCGGTGGGCAAATCTAAATCGCCTTGTTTGTTACCATTCCACTGCGAGTTGCCCATCCGCTGAGAAGGGCAGGGGGCCGAGTTCTCCTTTTTGTTCGATGTCTTCCATTTTCTTGGCTTCCTCGATGAGCGATTCGGAAACCAGCATTTTTTCCAGGGCAAGCGTGTTTTTTATAACGACCATGCGTGCGCGACGGGTGTCGGGCGCCCATGAGGTGGTCAGTGCTGCGGATACGGCATCGCGGTCGGTCGGAAAAGTAAGAGGCAGCATGCCTTTTTCCGGAAAAGAGCTTGCTAGAGCGTTTGCGTGGGTGGCTTCCCAGTCGATAGCTTGCGCGATCCGTTGAGTGACAACGTCGGCCATTCCTATCCCGTGTGCGTTGCCGTGAGCTTTTTCGCTCAGCCCGAGCACTGCGATGCGGCGTATTCGAGGCGATGGTGGATCGGGTACCAGCCTTATTCCCCTCCGGCCGATAACGTTAGCGTCCATGCCCGTTCCGCTGATGTTTTTGCCCATTTCTTCGACAACGAGCACGTCAAGCTCGTCAAAAGGCAACCTTGGCATCATGCGACCGGCCTCTTCGAGAAGTTCGGCATCCAAATGCGGTATATCATTGGACGTCACTGCCTTTACGATTGCCAATTTATCCCGCGCATCTTCGACAAGACTGACACCGCCTATCACCGGTGCTTTTTCCATAACCATGCGGGCCATTTCCGGCAGCAGTCGTTCGAGTTCGAGCGGGCCCAGGCGATGAAAAGCCGCCGCACCTTCTGATTTACCGAGCCCCACCACCAGCATCTTGCAAAGCCCGCTACCGTATTTTCCTATTAGCGAAGTATGCGGTTTTACACGGTTTACCGCGATTATACCGTTCGACTCGAAGGCAGTGCGGTCTATAAATACTTTTGCCCCGGACGGTATCGAGCCGATTTCTACGGTTTTCATGCTCGACCGGATCGGCACGCCTGTGACTTCCTCGGCGGCGCCGAGTTCTTCGACCATTGCCTTCTGCCCGTCGGCGGTGGCGCCGCCGTGAGAACCCATGGCGGGTACCACAAAAGGTTCGGCGCCTTGCTCTCGAATAACCTCCCCTATAACACGTATTACATCGCCGATACGGTCGATTCCACGGCTGCCCGCCGTAACGGCGATTTGCTCTCCCGGTTGAATCAGTTCCGGTATACCGCTCGAGCGCATTGCTTCGTTAATCGATGCTGAAACGTCCTTCAGTGAAAGGTCGGGGAAATCGCGTTTCACCTTCACAACCAGGGGAAAAGAATCCACACCCACAAGCTCCATGAAATGCTCCTCTGATATGGGAGAATATTCCATAATGGTGTTTCCCTCAATCTTGCGTTGAAAATTGCGGTCTTTTGGGGTAGACTCCGGCACGGAGGAGATGGTTAATGAAAAGATTGAAATATGCTTTAATGGCGTTTCTTATTGCGGCAATTTTCTCGATTGCGGTTGTTACATGTGACGACACCATAACGACCGAAACAACTTATGTAGTCATCGTCGGCGATTTACCGATTGAGTTTGCCTGGCACGACGGGCGTACGGATTGCCCTGAGTGTTACTCGGTGTACGCCACGGTCCGAACTCCCAAGGAAGATTATGATTACGGCCCGTATCTTTTCGAGTTCGGTGGAGTAACTTTGGAGGATGTTTTGGCCGGAAGCGACCAGGAAGTTATTGTGTGGGTGACGGAATCGACCGGTTCGACCAAGGAGACCGGGGCTATTTATCATGGTGTCGCCGAGCATGTCCCGGTTACAGCGGATGTTACTAACGATCCTGAGACGATAACGTTGTATCCGCGCGGGTGGTATGAGGTTGTTCTGAATCAGCCGAGCGTCGACTGGGGCCTCAAAAGCGTCCGCATGGTCGGAGAAGGGCAAGGATGGATAGCCGGATGGGATACGGAGGCCGGTCGGGGTGTGATCTATAGAGGTATCGAAAACACATGGGGTCTTCAGTTACCTGATGCGGCGCCGGCGAATTGGCGCCTCGACTCGATTGACGGCGGTTCCGGGTCGACGGCATGGGCTGTGGGCGAAGACGCCGGAGGCGGCGCGGGATTGATTTTACGTTATAACGGCGAATTCTGGTATGACGATGATGATGAACCGACAATATCCGACCCGTGGCGGCTTAAGGGGGTCAGCTTTGCCACGGACGGCGGCGGATGGGCGGTAGGCGAAACGGATACCGTCGGCGGGGCGCATGAGCCGGTGGTGTTGCGTTATTCGTCGGGAACATGGGTCGAAACCGACGTGCCGGCCGGGTCGGTAAGTCTTAGTGATGTTTTTGCGTTGGACGGCGGCGAAGCATTGATGGGCGGGTTTGATGGCACCACACCTGAGGCGGGCTTGCCGGCTTACTGGAATGGCTCTGCATATGAGTACCCGACCGCCACCTTCGAGGCTTGCGGCGGTTCGCCGTGGGAGGTGCAGGATGTTTATGCGTTATCACCGAACGATTGGTGGGCGGCCGCAACATGCACCGACGAATATGGAATCGTTATGCATTACAACGGAGCGATTATAGTTGAAAGCCCCGTTGTTACCGACGAAAATTGGGCGCTGGGCGGCATCTGGGCAAACGGTTCAGGCGAAGCATGGGCGGTGGGTTCGAGCGACACAAGGCCGCTGGTGCTTCATCGTGAAGGTGGCGAGTGGTCGATAGTCACTCCCGACGATGCGCTGACCGGGTGGAAAATATACAGCGTGGATTTTGCAACCGATGGGTGGGGATATGCCGTTGGGAGAAATACAGACGCAAACAGCGGCCTGTTGCTCCGCTATCCTTTTCCCAAGTAAGAGGAATATTGCACGGAGGCATTATAAAGGGATTATTTTTTTCTCTCTTGTCGTTCCTGCTTGATGCGCGCTTGCTCATCGAGGAGATCATGCACAAGGTCGTCGATCACTTCCTGGGCTTCTTTCCCCACTTTGGTGAATTTTATCCCCATTCCCGGTTTGGTGATGTCTCCGAAAGTTCTTCCTTGAGTGTTTTCCCATACGACCTTTCCCTCGATATCGATTTCGATGTTTCTGTCCTCGAAGATAAGTTGTAATTTTACTTTGGTATCCAGGGGTAGCGGTTTGGGCGTAGATATGAAAACTCCGCCACTGCTGAGGTTGCTAATGTAGTTATTTGTAAAGACATTCCCGGTGTGGTACCGCACGCGCATGCTCACCGGCACCCGCAAATCCCCACGTCTATCAGTGCCGGGTGAGCTTTCATGGAGTGATTGAGAGAGGTAGTCCTTAAGTTGAGCCAGCCTTTTTTCTTCCTGGGGCGATAACTTACCCCCACGTATTTTCCGTTTCCGATCCAGTCTACGGTACTCATCGGCAAGCTGAATTAGATTTTTATTCATAATCAGATTACTCCGTCTTTATGAAGCTCCTCGACGTTTAAACCGATAGATGCGTAAACTTCCTCGTTATGTTGACCCAGCAAGGGAGCCGGTTTGGATTCTACGTCCGCCCCGCGAGTTATGGCCGGCGTGTCGAGAAATCGGATAGGATACGCCGGCACCTTCACGTTACCGCCGCCCGGAGCAGGTATATCGGCGAAAGCCCCCCTCTCTTTTAAATGTGGGTCGTCGCCGGTTTCTTCAATATTATACACCGGCCCGAAGCAAATGTCTTCCCCGGCCAGCAAATCGACCCACTCATCGCGAGTACGCTGCTTGAAAATTTCGCTGAGTTCTTTCTCCAGGCGGTCGCGTTCTTCCCCTATGGAAAAAGCCTTGTCCTCGAGGTCCGGTCGATCCACCATTTTGCAGAAATTTTTCCAGAATTTTTTCTCGAGTGCCCCCAAAGTTACGAACCGCCCGTCGCGTGTGGGGTAAACATTGTAGTTGATTTGCCCGCCGTTTAACCTCATTTCTCCCGCGCGCGGCGGTTCAGTCCCTGCGGCGAGCGATGCGAATTGTGTTGTCAGCCATGAGAGCGCGCCTTCGGTCATGGATACATCGATTAACTGGCCCCTGCCTGTACGCTCCCTTGCGATGATGCCGGTGAGCAAGGCTAATGCCGCGCAGAGCGCTCCCCCGCCGATGTCCGCTACCTGGATACCCAGAGGCATCGGGTCGCCATCTCTGCGACCGGTCAGAGAAACGACTCCGGCAAAACCGAGATAATTGAGGTCATGGCCGGGTCTGTCGCGATAAGGGCCGGATTGACCATAGCCCGTCAGGGCACAATATATCAATCGGGGATTTATCTCCGATAGCTCGGCATAGCCGACGCCAAGCCGCTCCATAACGCCCGGTCGAAAGCTTTCGATCAGAGCGTCGGAATCTTTTACAAGAGCTTTCAATATTTCAGGGCCGCGTGGGTGTTTCAGGTTGAGAGTGACGCTTTTTTTGTTGCGGTTGAGCGTTGCAAAGCTTGCCCCTACGTCACCCAGCTTGACGCGGTAATGACGGCTGTAATCTCCTTTTCCGGGTTCCTCGACCTTGATGATCTCCGCGCCCAAGTCTGCAAGATGCATCGTGGCGAACGGTCCCGGAAGCAGCCGGGAAAGATCGAGTATCCGAATTCCTTCGAGCGGCAGAGTCATTTTTTTTCTTTTATTCCGTTCTTTCTTCCGGCGCCGGCCCGATGAACTGCCGCTTCGGGTCGAACAACCGCAGCGTGAATAATTCCTCCCGCGTAGGCAAAGGTTCGATCTCGACATTTTCAGCGGTTTCGACGGTCCATCCCGTACGGCTTTTTATCTTTTCAATGTGCTCATCGAGAGATTCTCCCGAATTATCATTGAGTATGGCCGTCAAGATAAACGGCTCATCCTGTGTTTCCCTTTCCCAAACGCCCAGATCCGTGACAATAGTCCGGACGGATTTTCCCGGGCTGGTGATGTAGGGGACGTTTTCGACGAGCCGGTCGGTGCTTTGCTCGATGCACACCAATACCTCCGACGCGGCGCTTGCTACGTCGTTTGCGCCGCCCGATCCGACGAGGAAGACCTCTGCCTCCGGTATGAAGGTAGTGTTAACGTTTCCGAATTTGTCCACTTGCGCGGCGCCGAGCACGCCGATGCAGCGATTTCGTGCTCCACCCATCAAAATGCCCATGACGGTATCGACGCCTGCAAGCATCTTACATGTGTGTATGTTGCGGTGATTGAATATCCAGGGGTCGGAGGGGCGGGGGAGGTAGCCGTAAAAGCCCGTCTCGGCCATACACTCGATCTCGATGTTTTTTTCCTTGCACGTTGTAGTGGCGAGCCATGCGGCGAGGTTCGATGCGCCGACACCGGCAAGGATGGTCTTGTGCCCGTGATTTTTTATCGATTTGGTTAACCGTCGTCCCGCTGTGACTATCATCCTTTCGGTCGGGTTGGATTGTTCGGAAGTACTTAGATCGGGTGAATGATCTTCGATTTCACTTTTCCAGCTATCCGGCTCCGCTTTCCCGCGAAGGTAAAAAATGCGCCGGTGCCCGAGCCTGGCCAGGTATTCGTCCCGGTCGGGGCATTCGAGTATCCAATGTTTGATCCATGCGTCGTAAGTGTCGTCGCGGCGCGAGGCATTACGGATATCTTCGATGAACCGGTAATCCTCGGCATAGGCCGGGAGGTCGGACACGCCGATGTTGGTCAATCCCGAAGGGTGCGCACCCATGGGTACAACACTGACGCTTTTTACGATGTAACCCGGTATTTTCACCATCCATGCGTGTTTTCTTATAAAGGCCGTAGACACGATACGCTCGACAGTGGCGATAACGCCTTTTTTCGAGGCTAAAGCTCCGAAGATATTTTCGCCGTAGGGTGGCGTGACCAATATGTTGCCGGCCTCATCCGCGCACGGGCCGTGGATAATACTTACGTCCGGTTCAAGGGCACGGACAATGCCCGTCTTTTCGCCCGATCCCGAGGGATCTTCGATTTCAAGGAAGGTATCCTTATTTTCACGTGCCATGCTGCTGCCTGCAATGGATCGGGTAGGCATCCATTTTACACCCATCGCCCCGGCCATTAGCCTCAACGGCAAACTTAAAATACTCCAGTTCTCGAACTCGACAGTTTTTTCTCGATACGCTTTTTGTATAATGCGTTGTGGGCCGGGTGTCGGGTAAGAATCGCCGATAAAAGTGCCGATGATCTTTTTAAGCAATCCCCCATACACAAGAACAATCTGGTTGGTCACAATACCCAGCATGACCAGGGTAAAGTCCGGCTTTTTGCCCCAGAATTGGCGAACTATCTCATCGCCGGCTCCGTTTGCCCGGCAGTGCGACACGTTCATGTGCAGGGTCATTCCGGGCCGAATAAATCTCCGAACGGCCTCATCAAGCGGCATGACTTTCGACGGGCCTTCCACATCGGCCGGCTCAAGCCTCCGGTTAATTATATCAAGATAATCGGGATGCATTCGAGACTATTCCTCGCTGGTTGAACTATCGAGGAAGGGTTTCAACATGATGGTATCCCACGCCCTGCAACGCGGGCATTTCCACGCGAGTTCCTGCGCCTCATATCCGCAGCGCTGGCACTGGAAATTTGTCTCAGAAGGTGTAATTACTTCGAGGATTTCACTGTATTGTTTAACTGCCTTGTCGCTGTCTTCACTTTCGACGATTATTTTTCCGAGCAGCAATCGAGCTTCCCAGAATCGAGGTTGTTTGCTCAGGATGTCTTCAAGTTCCGAGAGTGCACGATCAACGTCCCCTTTTCTTAACCACAGTCGCGACAGTGCCAGCCTGGCGTACAAGTTTGGTTGCTCTTCGTTACGTAAGCTCTCGATGAATTTTTCAAATTCGTTTTCTTTATCAAGGCTGCGGAACGCCTTTTCGAGTCGTGGGTAGGTGAGGTGCCCCAATTCCGGTTGAATTTCCAGTGCCTTGCGCCATTGCTCGATAGCGCGTTCGGGCTTGCCCTGATCGAGCAACAAGTCTCCCAGATGCAAGTACGCATCAAGACAGTTGGGGTCTTTCGATATAGCCTTTCTATAGGACTTTATTGCGGCATTGGTTTTTTCCTCGGCTTCAAGTTGCTTACCCGATTCGGTAAGGTGGTGAGCGATGATATTGCGAAAATCTTCTTTTCGTTGCTTTACTATCTTTTCCTGGACGGCCATTGCCTTGGTCCAATCGCGCGCTTCTTCGTACAGTTCAACGAGCGCTTCGAGGGTGAGCAAATGATCCGCACGTTTAGCGAGCACTTCCTCGAAAGCCGCAATGGCTCTTTCTATAAATCCTGCCTTGCGAAAGTCAAGAGCGAGATTGAATTGTGCCTGTATTTTCAATGAGGGGTCGATGCCGCTTCGATGTATCAATGAGCGATGGACTTGAATGGCGCGTTCCATGTCGCCCTTGGCGCGGAAAAGATTGCCAAGAGTAAGATATGTTTCGGCGGTATCGGGATTGATTTTGGCGAATTTTACCAATTCCTCGATGGCACGGTCGGTATCTCGTTCGATGAGCGAGTCTATTCCCTTGAGATACGTACCCTCGGGGCTTTTACGGTCGCGTTTTTTCCACTTGAACCAATTCAGGGCCATATAAAGAATATATCATTCGCTGGTAACAGTTTCACCACCGGCGCCGGCGTCCGTGAAGGGCAGGGTGCGCAGATCCTGAAGTTCTTTCTCCATACGCCGTATGGTTTTGTTTTGCTCAGATATTTTCGAGCGTGTCTTGAACCACGCTGTTAACTCGAGCAGAAAAGTTATAAGGATCCCGGCAATAAAGCTTAATATCATGAGAACCCAAACCGGTATTTCCACCGGTTCCAATATGGTTATCCCGGCTTCATATCGTATTTTTATCACCTGACCGAATCCCTCGTAGTTTTCCATCCAGAAAATAAGAAACAGAATAAGGGCTAAAAAAAACAGGATAGCACTAAGAATGCGAAGCATTTTCCCTCCAATTCGCCCGGAGCTTATCGTATATATGCTCGAGGTGTTCGTTGATCATTCGAGTGTCTCCGAGCACCGCCATGAAATTATTGTCGCCGTCCCACCGGGGCACTACATGGACATGTAAGTGACCCGGAACTCCCGCTCCCGCAACCCTGCCGATGTTTATACCGATGTTGAAACCGTGCGGCCTTATGGCTCGCTTCAGCGCGTCCACGGCATCTATGGTCATGTCAAAAATCTCGGCTCGTTCGTTCGCCTTAAGCTTTTTTAGTTGCGAGACGTGCCGGGCGGGGACTATCAGCAGGTGTCCTCCGATGTATGGGTACTTGTTTAACATGGCAAATGCCGTTTCTCCCCGGTTTACAATGAATCGCTTTCGATCGTCTTTTTCCGCCATAGCGTTACAAAACAGGCATCCTTCTTCCGGTTCCCCCGTTATATACTCGATTCTCCAGGGCGCCCAGAGTCGTTTCATTTATCGATCCGTTTTTTCAGTTCTTTTCCGACTTTGAAGAAGGGCACTTTTTTCGCTGCCACAGTTACCTTCTCGCCACTGCGAGGATTACGGCCCTCTCGAGCGTTACGGTGTTTTACCTGGAAGCTGCCGAAGCCACGAATTTCTATTCGCTCACCCCGCGCGAGCGCCTCCGTCATGCTATTGAAGACGGTGTTGACGACCATCTCAGCCTCTTTCTGACTCAGGTTCTTACACCTTTCAGCCAATATTTCCATCAGATCGCGTTTGGTCATGTTTCCTCCTCGGGGTGGTTGCGGCCCCATGGGGCCACCGAGTTTATTCAGGTTACATACGCATCAGGTACATTGCCCTGATCCCTTCCCAGGCGATTAAACCGTTAAACGTTTTTATTTCGCCACCGAACAGTTGACGCCAAAGCGTCGGGTGGGGAGGATAGTCGACGCCGGGTTCGCCTTCCATACCTGCTTCTGCAGCGGCTATCATAATGGCGTCTTCCATGGGCCCCAGTTCGTCGACCAATCCCAGCTCAAAGGCCTGCCTGCCGGTATATATACTTCCATCAGCAAGTTTCAACGCTTCGTCTTTTTTCATTTTCCTGTTTTTTTCAACAACACTTACGAACTGGTCGAACATATCGTCAACAAGATTCTGCAACTTGTCGCGCTCCTCGCTTGTGATTTTCCTGAATGGGGAGCCGATATCCTTATACGGCCCGCTCTTTATAATTTCCTGCTGAATTTTTGCCCATTCCATCAACCCCTCGATGTTCGATACCTCGATGATAACTCCAATGCTTCCCGTGACGGTTCCCGGGTTGGCGACTATTTTCCGTGCCCCCAGTGCTATATAATATCCGCCACTCGCGGCCACCGCACCCATGGATGCGATAACGGGTTTTTTCTTGTCGAGTCGTTTCAAGGTCGAATAGATTTCCTGACACGGCCCCACTGCTCCCCCCGGAGAGTCTATTCGTACCACCACGGCCAGGATGTCCTCGTTCTTGCGGCGTCTTTCCAACTCCCGGAGTATCTCGCGGTTTTCGAGGATTACACCTTTTATATCCACCACCGCGATTTTTCTGCCCGAGAGAAATCCGGTGCCTTCTCGCGAACTCGGCCCAAACAGTACCGCCGCCAGTACAAACACCAGCAGTATGCCGATGATGACTGCGCAACCCGCTAGAATAGGATGACGTTTCATAACATGAATTTCAGTTTTATTGGACTACTTTTCTTCCGGCTTTGACTCTTCGGCCGAGTCGTTTTTCTCGATCTCGTCTCCTTCTGTTTCAGATAGAGAGGCCTCCTCCGCTTTTTCTTCGGTTTTTTCCTCGGGGACCGTTTCGCCATTGTCCTCGTCGCTTGTTTCACTCTCATCCGTCGAAGGCGGCTGCGCCTCCTCGGTGACCTCGTCGCTTGCT
>CAZDAF010000033.1:0-6121 GCA_964503115.1 uncultured bacterium | reverse complement strand
GACCTCGTCGCTTGCTTCACTCTCATCCGTCGAAGGCGGCTGCGCCTCCTCGGTGGTTGAGGCCTCCCGGGTGTCCGGTGTTTCCTCCGCAACTTTAAGCTTGCTCGTCAGCTTGTCGCCAAGTACATCGGCGATCTTGACGGTGCCGTTGCTTCTTGCGGAAGCCGTATATTGTCGCATTTCCTCTTTTTCAGTTTTCTCCTCGACGGCTTTAAGCGACAAGCGTATTTTTCGCTCGTTGGGGTCTATATTGAGTATTTCCACCGTCAAATTGGTTCCGGGTTTGAAGACTTCGAGGGGGCTTTTCCCCTTTTCCAGGCCAAGTTCACTCACGTGAATAAGGCCCTCGATACCTTCCTCGAGCTCGAGGAATACTCCGAAATCGGTAGCATTGACCACTTTACCGGTTATGGTATTCCCCGGCCTCATCCTCTCGCGGATATCTTCCCATGGATCCTTGGTAAGCTGTTTTACACCCAGGCTGAATCGCTCTGTTTCTTTATCTATATTGAGCACGACCGCCTCGATTTCCTGACCTTTTTTGAAAAGTTCGCCCGGATGACGGATACGCTTGGTCCAACTTATATCCGAAATATGCACGAGTCCGTCTATACCTTCCTCGACTCCAATAAATATTCCAAAATCGGTGATGTTGCGTATTTTGCCCTTGATGATGGATCCCGAGGGATACTTTTCTGATACCACATCCCACGGGTTGGGTTCGACTTGTTTCAGCCCTAGCGAAATGCGTCTGTCATTTATGTTGACGTCGAGCACCATAACCTCGACTTCCTGGCCCGCCTGGACTATCTTGGAGGGGTGTCGTACCCGTCGTGTCCAACTCATTTCGCTCACGTGAATCAGACCTTCAACGCCCTCCTCGAGCTCGACAAACGCTCCGTAGTCGGTAATGCTGACCACTTTACCATTGATTTTCATTCCGACAGGATATTTTTCCTCGGCGGTGTCCCATGGATCGGGTGTGATTTGCTTCAACCCCAAGCTGACGCGCTCGGATTCCCGATCAAACTTCAACACGACGACCTTAATCTCCTGCCCCATCTTCAGCAGATCGGCTGGATGTTTGATGCGTCCCCAGCTCATATCCGTTATGTGAAGAAGCCCATCGATTCCGCCAAGGTCTATGAATGCGCCGTAATCCACAACGTTTTTCACCAGACCCGGCATTATACGGCCCTTTTCGATCATATCCAGCGTTTTTTCTCGTTTTTCCAAGCGATCTTTTTCAAGCACGGTGCGCCGGCTGACAACGACATTGCCGCGGCGCTGGTTGAATTTCAATATCTCGAACCGACCTTTGGTGCCGATGAAAGCGTCATGATTTCGAATAGGTCTCAGGTCCAGTTGAGAACCCGGCAAGAAAGCCCTGACACCAATGTCCACGGTCATGCCGCCCTTCACCTTTCCTACAATTGTGCCCTCGACCGGGGTATGAGATTCGTATAACTTCTCGACTTCTTCCCATACCCTGACTTTGTCGGCTTTTTCTTTGCTCAATAGGATTATACCGTTTTCATCTTCCCGCCGTTCAATAAGAACATCTATCTCGTCAGAGGGTTCGACGGTAACATTACCGTCCCGGTCCAGGAATTCGGATATGGGCACTTGTCCTTCGGACTTGTACCCGATATCCACCATCACGTTTTCTTTTCCAACACGAATGACGGTACCCTGAATTATCTCACCCTCTTTGGGTTGGCGAAATGAATCTTCGACAAGCTTTTCGAAGTTCTCCATTGAGGGAGTTTCTGCGTCCTTGGGTGTTTTTTCCCCTTCGGGTTCGGTTGCAGAGTCCGCTTCCTCTTCTTCCGTCAGGTCTTTCCCTTCAGGTTCAGGCGGAGAGTCCGCTTCCTTCTTTTCCGTCAGGTCTTTCCCTTCGAGTTCGGGCGGGGAGTCCGCTTCCTCCTCGCTTTTTTGTTCCGGTTCCGGTTCCGGTTCCGGTTCCCTCTCTTCCTTGACGGATTCCTCGACCTGGTTGGATGCTTGCTCAGTGGCTTCTTTTTCCTCGGGAACGGTTTCCACTTCAGAGGTTTGCGGTTTGGTTACCAATTCTTTTTCGTTGTTGTTTTCGTTTTCCATAAATCCTCACTTCTCCAATTTTCTATACGTTTTCCCTATGGGGATTATCGCCCTCTATCACGACCACCACCTTGTTCAGTACGGCCTCGATGTCCATGTTGGTGGTGTCTATTCTCAAGGCATCCGGCGCAAGTTTAAGCGGTGCGATTTCTCGTTCTTTGTCCTGCTTGTCCCTTTTGAGCACTTCATCAAGCACCGCTTTATCGTCAACGTTTATGCCTCGCAATTGAAGTTCTTTGGCACGGCGGCGGGCTCGCTCCGAAGGGTCGGCATCGATGAATATCTTCACCTCGGCCTGAGGCAATACAACTGTGCCAATATCCCTTCCTTCCATCACCACGCCTCCGCCTTCGGCCATTTTGCGCTGCAATTCAACCATGCGCGCGCGCACCGCCGGAGATCTCGAATAGGTGCTTGCCGCCATGCCGGCTTTCTCTGTTCGTATTTCGTCCGTCACATCTTCCCCGTCAAGGTGGACGCGGCCTTCCGACTTATCGGGTCTGAATATTATTTCCACCCTCATCATCAATACTTTCAACCCGGCTTCATCATCCGGTGCGACGCATGCTCTCGTTGCGGCGAGTGCAGCGGCGCGATACATGGCGCCGGTGTCCACGTAAATGTAATCCAGCCGCTTAGCCAACAGCCGCGCCACCGTGCTCTTGCCGCTACCCGCCGGCCCATCTATGGCCACAGCGGGGCGTCTCAAGACACGGTCACCTCCTTCAGCAGGCGCTCGAAGTCAGGGAAAGATGTTGCTATACAGTCGGTATTTAGTATAGCGGTTTTCCCTTCAGCGCCCAATGCCGCCACTGCCAGCGCCATCGCAATGCGATGATCGCCGTGGCTGTCCACTTCAACTCCCTTTAACGGTCTACCACCGTGTATTATCATACCGTCCGGCTTCTCTTCGATGCCGGCTCCCATTTTGGTCAGTTCCTTTGTTATCGAAGCTATTCGGTCACTTTCCTTTACGCGAAGTTCTTCGGCCTCCGCGATGACGGTATCACCTTGGGCATAAGCGGCTGCAACGGCCAGGACGGGGAACTCGTCAATAGCTCTAACCACTCGCCCTCCTCTTACCTCGCAACCCACAAGAGAACCGGGATGAACCACCAGATCCGCCCGTGGCTCGCCGCCGGACTGCTTGAGATTCTTTTCTTCGATATTTGCTCCCATATCTCTTAAAATATCCAGTATGCCCGTTCTCGTGGGGTTGACGCCCACGTTACGGACGGTAAGCTTCGCTCCGGGAGCCACGAGAGCCGCCACGATAAAAAATGCGGCACTTGAAATATCTCCCGGAACGAATATTTCCCGCCCCTCGAGCCGTTCTCCTTTACCACCCTTTATTCCTATCCAGCCGTCTTCTTGGTGATTTGTCGCCGCCCCGAACTCCTCGAGCATAAGCTCGGTGTGGTCTCTCGCCGGGCCGGGTTCTCGAATCCATGTTTCACCTTCGGCCCACAACCCTGCCAAGAGCAGCGCGCTTTTCAATTGCGCACTGGCTACCGGTAGTTCGTACTTTATCCCATTCAAGCTCGCGCCGCGAATGGCAAGGGGCGCATAGTCGCCTTGACCCCTGCCGTCAATTCGCGCGCCCATTTTCCGCAATGGCTCGGTCACGCGGCCCATGGGACGAGAACTAAGTGAGGCGTCACCCGTAAGAACAACAAACATATCAATCCCGGAAAACAGGCCGGCAAGCAATCTCATCCCCGTGCCTGAGTTTCCCAGGTCAATTGGGAACAAAGGTTCCTTTAGGCCATCTCTCCCTCGACCCATGATAATGATACAATCATCTTCCCGGCGCCACTCGACACCGCAATTCTCGAACGCACCAAGTGTGCGAAGCGTATCTTCTCCTTCCAGGAAACCGTTTATTCGAGTTTCCCCTTTGGAGATAGCGCCCAGTATGACCGAGCGGTGAGAAATAGATTTATCGCCTGGGACCAGAATATTCCCCGCCACTGTCTTTTTACCTTGAATTTTCAAACTTGTCAACGACTTGTCTTTTTCCCTCCGGTTTCCTCCTTTAATCGGCGGGCTTTCTCAAGCCTGTTTCTCAAGCCTTCGCCGTTCCGATTTTCTATTAATTTTTGCATCTCATCAAGGCTTCCAGTGAATTTACCGATCATTTCAATTAAGTTCGATGGGTTCATCAGGAATATATCGCGCCACATATCCGGGCTCGATGCGGCGATTCTTGTAAAGTCATGAAACCCTCCCGCCGTGAAATCCAGCACGTTCGGATCGGTATTCTTTACGTTCATCAAAGTCTCGACCAGGGCGTATGCCACGATGTGTGGCAGGTGACTGGTGGTTGCAAGCAGTCTGTCATGGCGGTGCGGATCCATTTCCACCACTTGCATTCCCATCGCTTCCCACAAACCCCGAACGGACGCCAAGGCTTCCGGGTCGGTCTTTTTTGTCGGAGTGAGTATGCATTGTTTGCCTTTGAACAGCCCTTCAACGGCGGCCTCGGGTCCGAAATGTTCACTGCCCGCCACCGGGTGACCCGGCACGAACCGGGAAGGGTAGGGGAGTATGTTCTCAATGCTTTCCACTATCCGGCCTTTGACGCTTCCCACGTCAGTCACTATCGTTTCGCTTTTCAGAGCGGGAGCAATGGCTTCGGCTATTTTTTCCATCGCCACCACGGGCACTGCCAGCACCACCAGGTTGGCGCCTCGGACGCACTCGACAACATCGAGAGTCGCGCTGTCGGCTATTCCTCTTTCGAGTGCCGTATCGAGCGTCTCGGTACGGCGACTTGATGCAACCACGTGCCCGAAAAGACCCTTGTTCTTGCCCTCAAGCGCCAGCGACCCTCCGATAAGCCCGGCGCCGAGCAGCGAAACGCGATTAAACCGAGACATCCCGCCCAAGCACCTCACCGAGAGTTTTGATGAACTTAACGTTCTCTTCCCGCGTGCCGATTGTAACCCTTATGTATTCAGGGTACCCATACTCGGTCATAGCCCTGACTATCACTCCTTTGGGCAGCAGTTTCTGAAAAACTTCCATCCCGGGCCGCTCGACATTTATCAGGAGGAAGTTCGCCACGCTTGGTACCCATGTCAAGTCCATGGCCTTAAGTTTTTCCTTGACGAAGGCCATGCCGACTTTGTTGGTCTCGATCACCAATTTCCGGTGTTCCGTATCGTCAAGCGCCGCAGTGGCGGCTATTTGAGCGATTGCGTTAACATTGAAGGGTTGCCGTACCCTGTTCATGTACTCGATGATTCTTTCGTTAGCCACACCGTATCCGATGCGCAACCCCGCCAAACCGTGTAGCTTGCTGAAAGTCCGCGCTATAAGCACGGGCCGATCCAGATATTTTAAGCTGTCCGGATAAGACGGATCTTGTACGTACTCGACATACGCTTCGTCAATTACGAGTAAACACTTGTCGGGGAGAGCGTCGATGAGCGCTTCGACTTCCTCGCCGGTGTTGAAAGTTCCGGTCGGGTTGTTGGGATTTGCGACGAACACCAGCCTGGTGTCGGGTTCAATAGCTTTGGCTATGGCTTCGAGGTCGTGAGTGAAGCCCTTCATCGGAACGGCGATTCCTCGTCCTCCCGCCGCCCTGGTGACCAGCATATATACCACAAAAGCGTGCTCGCTGAACACCACCGATTCGCCGGGACCGAGGTATGTGCGAAGCATCAACTCGAGTATTTCGTTAGACCCGTTACCGATAATGAGGTTGGTGGGCTTGACGCCGAGTTTTTCGGCCAGCCGATCTTTGAGGACGGTAGCGTTGCCGTCGGGATAGCGGTTCAGGTTGGACAATGCCTCCTTTATCGCCTCGGCGGCCTTAGGACTGGGGCCGATCGGGTTTTCGTTGCTGGCAACCTTGACACTGTCGGTTATTCCGAGTTCCCGCTCGAGTTCCTCCATGGGCTTGCCTGGTTTGTATGGAATAAGCCCCTTAATCCCTTCGCCGACCATTTCCTCGATGTTTTTCAACATGTTTGTTGATTTCCTCCTAAAGTTTTTGAAAACCTCATTCTCTGGG
>CAZDAF010000032.1:0-17898 GCA_964503115.1 uncultured bacterium | reverse complement strand
TACGCGAAGGCGGCCGCACTGTCGGTGCCGGCGTCGTCAGCGAGATCATCGAGTAGGAACAGGAAATGCCCGAGCAAAAAATTCGGATCCGGCTGAAAGCTTACGATCATAACCTTTTGGACCAGTCCACGCAGGAAATAGTAGAGACGGCCAAGCGCACCGGTGCGCGCGTTTCCGGGCCTGTTCCGTTGCCGACTACGATTTCAAAATACACCGTGCTGAGATCTCCGCATGTCGACAAGAAAAGTCGCGAGCAGTTTGAAATCCGCGTTCATAAGAGGCTTCTTGATATTCTGGATCCGACACCTCAAACAATAGACGCCCTGGGTAAGCTCGACCTTTCCCCCGGTGTTCACATCGAAATAAAACTGTAGGTGGGGACGGTAAGGATGTTCTCAAAAGATGGTTGAAAGATGGTTGAAAGATGGTTGAAGGAATTATAGGCATAAAGAAAGGAATGACGCAGGTTTTCGATGAAAACGGAAACCGCATTCCCGTTACAGTCATCGAGGCCGGTCCGTGTCGCGTGATGCAGGTCAAGACCAATGACCGGGACGGTTACGAATCGGTACAGTTGGGTTTCGGTGAGAAGAAGCACTCGAGGGTTAACAAGCCGCTCAAGGGCCACGCTCAAAAAGGCGACATGGCGGTTTCGCGGCTTTTGCGAGAGTTCCGTCTGGTCGGTGACGATGTTCCGGAATTGGGACAGGAAATCAAAGTTGATCTGTTCGAGGTCGGAGAACTGGTTGATATATCGGGCATGACCAGAGGCAAGGGATTTCAGGGCGTTGTCAAACGTTACAAGTTTGCCGGCGGTCCCAGCGGACACGGATCCACATTTCATCGCGCTCCGGGATCCATCGGTTGCAGGTCCGAGCCCGGAAGGATACAAAAGGGAAAGCGTATGCCGGGACAAATGGGCAACAAGCGGCGGACGGTACAGCGGCTTCGGGTGGTTGCCGTGGACATTGAGAAGAATATGCTCGTAGTTAAGGGCGGTGTTCCTGGTGTCAATCACGGTTACCTGGAAATAAGGAAAACTATAAAACCTCGAAAGAAGTAAATAATGGCAACCCAGGAAATCATAAAGATAGAGATAGATCCTTCGGGCGATGTTAGTCGTGAAAGCGCAGGTGAGGCGGATTTGTCTCAGGAGGTTTTCGAGGCGCCCATCAGGACCACTTATTTCTGGGAAGTTGTGCGCAATATCCAAGCTTGCAAGCGGGCCGGAACGGCAAGTACTCGAAACAGATCAATGAAAAGAGGCGGTGGGCGTAAGCCTTGGCGTCAGAAGGGTACCGGCAGGGCCCGAGCCGGCAGCCGTCGTAGTCCTCTTTGGCGAAACGGCGGGGTTACCTTTGGGCCTCAGCCAAAGGATTGGTCGTACCGCATCAACAAGAAGCTCAAAAAGAAAGCGCTCCGAGCCGCCATCAGCGCGCGACGAAACGAAGGACATCTTGTAGTGGTGGATAGGTTCGAGTTACCGGAAATAAAGACGAAGCTTATGCGGAAGATTCTCGAAGAGATCGGCGCTACCAATGCGCTCATAGTGGACGCCGGGCCGGATACCGTACTGGTTCGCAGCGCCCGCAATTTGCCTAAGGCTAAAGTAGTGGATGCCGGCCGTTTGAACGTGTACGAGGTGTTGTTGCACGAGTATCTGGTTTTTACGAAGGCCGGTTTAGAAACTGTGCAGGAGGCGCTGGGTAAATGAGAAAGGATCCGTACCACATTATTCGACGGCCCCTCATCACCGAGAAAAGCACCGATTTGCGTGAGGACGCAAACCAAATTGTTTTCGAGGTGGCCCGTGACGCCAATAAGATCGAGATCAAGCAGGCGGTAGAGGCGCTGTTCAAGGTTAAAGTACTTCAGGTTCGAACGATGACCGTGAGGGGCAAAAACCGCCGGGTAGGGCAGAATGTCGGCAAGAGGCCCGATTGGAAAAAAGCGTTGATCAAACTGCGACCCGGTGACAGTATTACTATCTTTGAGGGTGTTTGATGGCTATTAAAACATATAGACCGACCAGTCCGTCTCGGCGCTTTGCTCAAACCTCCGATTTTTCAGGTTTGGCGAAGAAACCTGGTACGAGAAAGCTTCTGGGAAAAATTAAAAGTACCGGAGGCCGAAACAACCAGGGCAGGGTAACCACCCGGCATCGTGGTGGAGGCCATAAGCGCCGTTACCGCGTCATAGATTTCCGTCGCAACAAGGATGGTATTCCCGCAAAGGTTGCCGCCCTCGAGTATGACCCCAACCGAAGCGCTTATATCGCGTTGCTGAATTACGTTGATGGCGAGAAGCGTTACATTATCGCGCCGGTGAATTTAAACGTCGGCGATGTGTTAATGAGCGGCCCGGACGCCGAGATCAAGCCGGGTAATTGTCTTCCCCTGAAGAACATGCCCCTCGGGACGGTTATTCATAACCTCGAACTGAAAGAAGGGAAGGGGGGGCAAATAATACGCGCCGGTGGGACTTCCGGTCAAATAATGGCCAGGGAAGGCGGTTACGTGCAAGTGCGGCTACCGACCGGGGAGGTGCGGATGGTGCGTGAAGTATGCCGTGCGACAGTCGGGCAGGTATCCAACCCGGATCATATAAATATTAGCTTGGGCAAAGCGGGTCGGAACCGATGGTTAGGTAAGAGGCCGCGAACTCGAGGCGTGGTGATGAACCCCGTTGACCACCCGATGGGGGGAGGAGAGGGGAAATCCAGCGGAGGCCGACATCCATGTTCTCCGTGGGGTTGGCCGACGAAAGGCTACAAGACGCGTTCGCCACGCAAGCCGTCTGACCGGTACATCATTAAGAGGAGGAAGTGAGGCTATGCCTCGATCTTTGAAAAAAGGCTACTTCGTGGACGAGCATCTTATGAAAAAGATGCGACACGCCCAGGAGACGGGCTCGCGAAAGGTTATAAAAACCTGGTCGCGCAGGTCGACTATTATTCCGGAAATGGTCGGTCTCACGTTTGCCGTTCACAACGGAAAAAAGTTTATCCCGATCTTCGTCACGGAAAATATGGTGGGGCAAAAGTTCGGAGAGTTCAGCCCGACCAGAACTTTTTACTCTCATGCGGGAGACAGGAAGTCCAAGGTTAGGAAATGACGCCATGGCGGTAAAGGCATCATTAAAATATTTAAGAGTAAGCCCGCGAAAAGCTCGGCTTGTTGCGAACCTTATCAGGGGCAAGGATCTGGACGAGGCTTTGCAGTTGATGAGATTTACGCGCCGGAAAGCCGCAAGACCGGTGTTCAAATTGCTCAAGAGCGCCGAGGCGAATGCTGACCAGACGGGAAGTGTGGATATAGATAATTTATATGTAAAAACCATAACGGTGGACCCCGGTCCTACGATGAAGCGCATGATGCCGCGTGCAATGGGGAGGGCTACTTTAATAAGGAAAAGAACCAGTCACATTACCGTGGTTCTGGACGAGAGGTAAAAGGAGTTAAACTTGGGTCAAAAAGTTCATCCCACAGGTTTCAGACTTGGCGTTATCAAGAGCTGGGGGAGCAACTGGTATACTGAGAAAGAGTACGCTCCATGGCTCCATGAAGACCTCAAGGTACGCAAGTTCATCAAAGATAAGCTTATCCATGCAGGTATAAGCAGCATCGAGATCGAACGCCCCGCCGCGTCGAAGATAACCGTGAACATCCACACTGCAAGACCGGGCATTGTTATCGGTAAGCGCGGGGCGGAGGTAGATCAGCTAAGGGCTGAGTTGGAAAAGATGACCGGGAGTGAGGTTTATTTGAACATTCATGAGGTCAGGGTGGCGGAAATGGACTCGCAGCTTGTTGCCGAGAACGTGGCGTTGCAACTCGAGCGTCGGGTGGCTTTTCGCCGGGCGATGAAACGTGCAGTGAGCCAATCGATAAAGTTCGGTGCCAAGGGCATAAAAATACGATGTGCGGGAAGGCTTGGCGGCGCAGAAATGGCCAGGACCGAATGGTATCGGAGGGGCCGTGTGCCATTGCACACTCTTCGTGCAGATATTGACTATGGCTTTCATACCGCCGTCACCACCTATGGATCCATCGGGGTGAAGGTATGGATATTCCGCGGTGAGGTGTTGCCTGAGGACGAGGAGACTTCCATCAAGAGGTAATTCATCATGTTGATGCCGGCAAAACCAAAACACCGCAAACATCATCGCGGTAAAATGAAGGGAAAAGCCAAGGGTGGAACGACCGTGAGCTTCGGCGAGTATGGTTTGAAGGCTCTCGATGAAAAGTGGATAACCGCCAGGCAGATCGAGGCCGCCAGAATCGCCATCACGCGACATGTGAAGCGCGGTGGAAAAATATACATACGGATATTCCCGGACAAACCCATAACCAAGAAACCTCTCGAAACGCGTATGGGTAAGGGTAAGGGGGCTCCCGAGGAATGGGTGGCGGTAGTCAGGCCGGGCAGAATACTTTACGAGATCGAAGGTGTAGGCAAGGAATTGGCCAAAAAAGCTTTTCGGCTTGCCGGTCACAAGCTGCCCGTCCGCACAAAGTTCGTAGAGAGGGAAGAGGAGTAGGAATTGCCTTCCGAATCTGCAAGGGAGTTGAGAAATCTCTCCGAGGAAGAACTCAGAGACAAGGAAAAGTCTATGCGCGAGGAACTGTTTAACCTGCGCTTTCAGATTGTCAGCGGGGAATTGGGAGACACTTCGCGTGTTAAAAGAGCCAAGAAGGAACTCGCGAGGATTCTCACCGTGCTCAAGGAGAAGACGGATGTCCGTGTCTAAAACTAAAAAGGGAACGGGTCACAGAAAAACTCTAACAGGAGTCGTGGTGAGTGATAAGATGGACAAGACAGTGGTGATCAGGGTGGAAAGGCGTGTTCTCCACCCGCGCTACAAGAAATATATTCGCAAACGAAAGAAATACAAGGCGCACGATCCCGAAAATCGCTGTAGGGTGGGAGACGTGGTCGAGATAGTGGAATCCAGGCCTCTTTCGCGAGATAAACGCTGGAGAGTGGTGCGTACGTTGGTCAAGGCGGCCTGAGTGAGGATATACGCAGGAAGGCGGTCAAACTGTGATTCAACTTGAAAGCATCCTCGACTCCGCTGACAACTCCGGCGCAAAGAAGCTGCGCTGCATCAAGGTGCTTGGCGGGTCGAGTCGAAAATGCGCTTCCGTCGGGGATGTGATAGTGGTCAGTGTGTGGGAGGCGATCCCTCACACGAAGGTGAAGAAAGGTGACGTGCATCGCGCCGTGGTGGTTAGGACATGCAAGGAAGTGCCCCGGCCCGATGGATCGTATATAAAGTTCGACGATAATTCCGTCGTGTTAATCGACCAGTATCGTGACCCTGTAGGGACGCGTATTTTCGGGCCTGTTGCGAGGGAACTTCGTGCAAAGAACTTCATGAAAATCATCTCGCTGGCTCCGGAGGTGCTGTGATGGCTCCAATGAGCATACTTAAAGGTGATACCGTCAAGGTGCTTATCGGTAGAGAACGCGGGAAAACCGGGAAAGTGATTAAGGTGATACCCGAAAAGAAGTACGCGCTGGTGGAAAAGCTTAACATGGTGAAGCGCCACATGCGACCCAGCCAGAAGGCTCCCGAAGGCGGAGTAATCGAGAAAGAAACGCCGATTCGCCTATCAAACCTGATGCTTGTTTGTAACAGGTGCAAAAAGGCCACCAGACCTAAGACAAAGGTTGTCGAGGAAAAGAAGCGGGTGCGCGTATGCAGACACTGCGGTGAGATTATATAGGAGCGCGTGCAGAATATGGCTAAAGATTACGTACCCAGGTTGAAAGATAAATATCGGGAAGAAGTGATCCCGGCGCTCATGAAGGAGTTCGGTTACAAGAACACCCTCCAGGTTCCAAAGATCGAAAAGATTATCGTGAACATGGGTTTGGGTCTGGCAATACAGGATCAGAAAGTACTTGATCATGCTGTCGAGGAGATTGCCCTGATAACGGGCCAAAAACCGATAGTTACAAGGGCGCGCAAGAGTATTGCAAATTTCAAGTTACGCGAGGGAATGCGCATCGGCGCAAAAGTCACGCTGCGTGGAGACCGGATGTATGAATTTCTCGACAGGTTGCTAAGTATAGCGTTACCCCGGGTACGAGATTTCAGGGGAACGAGCCCGAAGGCGTTGGATGGTCGTGGGAACTACTCCTTGGGAATAAGGGAACAGATAATTTTCCCGGAGATAAACTACGACAAAATCGATCGCATAAAGGGAATGAATATAACGATCAACACTACGGCGAGGACGGACGAGGAGGGCAAGAGACTTCTCGATCTTATGGGTATGCCCTTCCGCAGCCAGTGAGGAGAGTGTAATTGAGTAAGAAGGTCAAGCTAATACGCATGGGAGAAGCTCCGAAATTCAGTACACGGCATCGTAACCGCTGCCCACTGTGCGGCAGACCGCGGGGTTATATGAGGAAGTTTAACATGTGTCGAATTTGTTTTAGAAGCCTTGCCTTAGAAGGATGTATACCCGGTGTGGTAAAGTCGAGTTGGTAAGGGAGTGGAGAAACGCTATGTCTATGACCGATCCGTTGGCGGATATGCTTACTCGAATACGAAATGCCCAGCGTGCGAGACACGAAAAGGTTGAGATTCCTGCGTCGAAGCTGAAAATGGGTGTTGCGAAAGTCCTTAAAAAAGAAGGATTTATCAAAAACTATAAATTAACGCAGGATAAAAGGCAAGGCATACTGCGTGTATATTTGAGATATATAGACAGTGAGCCGGTTATTCGTGGTTTGAAGAGAATCTCCACGCCCGGCCGGCGTGTTTATGCGGGATATGAGGATATCCCTCCGGTTCGAGGTGGTTTCGGAACCATGATACTTTCCACCTCGAAGGGTATTTATTCCGACCGTGATGCGCGCGGTAAAAAAATCGGTGGGGAAGTGCTCTGCCAGGTATGGTAACGCGCGAGGAGAGTTAAGATGTCCCGAATGGGGAAAGTACCGATAATTCCAACGGATGGCGCAACGGTGACTTTAAGTGCCGCTAACAGCTTAAATGTGAAAGGGCCCAAGGGAGAATTGAGTCTGAATTTCTCACCGCTGGTGAAAATCCGGCAGGAAAATGAAAAGTTCTGGGTGGACAGGCTTGCGGAATCCAGAAGAGCCAAGGCGCAACAGGGACTGGTACACAGGTTACTGTCTAATATGATTGCCGGAGTGACCAAGGGGTTCAAAAAGGAACTGGAAATAGTCGGTGTCGGTTACCGCGCCGCTGTTGAAGACAAGGAACTGGTGATGACGCTTGGGTACAGTCAACCGGTGCGTTACCCGATATCTCCCGATATTAAAATTAGCGTAGATAAAAACACGATAATAACCGTCGAGGGTATAGATAAGCAGCGGGTAGGGCAGGTGGCGGCGGAAATCCGCGCATGGCGAAAACCCGATACATATAAGGGGAAAGGTATTCGTTATGTAGGGGAATATGTGCGGACGAAACCCGGCAAAGCCGCCGTCGGCACAGGTTTCTGATAACATGGGAGTTGGCCGTTATGGCGTTAAGAAAAAAAGTTGAATCGAGACTGGCAAGAAAAAAGCGTGTTCGCAGGAAAGTTTTAGGCACTTCAGAAAGGCCTCGTCTGAATATTTTCCGTAGCGCGCGGCACATTTATGCACAATTGATCGACGATACGCAGGGGCATACTCTGGTGGCCGTTGGCACTCTGTTACCTGAACTTAAAAGTGCTTCTACCGGAAATGTCGAGGCCGCGAAAAAGGTGGGTGAACTCATTGCAAAAAAAGCTTTGGATGAAGGTATCGAAAACGTGGTTTTCGACCGCAATGGCTTCCGATACCACGGTCGAATCAAGGCTGTGGCGGAAGCCGCTCGTGAAGGAGGGCTGAAGTTTTGAACCGGCGCATGAATCCGGAACGAACTCCGGAACTTACACCGGAAGGGTACGAGCTGGTAGACAAGGTCGTGCATATAAACCGCGTTGCCAAGGTTGTCAAGGGTGGTCGCCGTTTCGGTTTTACGGCAATCGTCGTTGTCGGCGATAAGCACGGTAAGGTGGGCTACGGCATGGGAAAAGCTCACGAGGTACCCGAGGCGATAAGGAAAGGGGTCGAAAAAGCCAAGCGGGACATGTTCGAGGTGCCCATTGTCGACGGTACGATACCTCACGATGTGCTCGGTCGTTACGGAGCGGGTAAGGTGCTGCTAAAACCGGCGCGCCGCGGTACCGGCGTTATTGCCGGCGGCGCCGTTCGGGCGCTTTTGGAAGCTCTTGGGGTAGAGAATATCCTGACTAAATGTATCGGAAGCCGTAATCCGTTCAATGCTATAAGGGCCACTGCCGAAGGGCTCAGAAAACTGCGCACATTGGAAGACTGCGCCAAGATGCGCTCGAGACGTGTTGAGGAATTATAAATCCCGGAGTTCGATATGGCGAAGTTGCATGTAAAACTTATTAAAAGCACGATAGGCAGGCCGCCCAAGCACAGGAAAATTCTGCGCAGCATGGGGCTTCGTAGAACCGGTGCATCAAACGATCTGCCCGACACACCGGATATTCGAGGGAAAATATTTCACGTCAAACATCTGGTATCGGTGGAGGAAACCAAATGATCGGCTTGCATAATCTCAAGCCGCCCAGGGGCGCTAAGAAAAAGCCGAAGCGTGTCGGCCGTGGCATCGGATCAGGTGTCGGAAAACGCTCGGGACGCGGTCAGAAGGGACAGGGAGCTCGCTCCGGTGGGAAAAAAGGCCCGGGCTTCGAGGGAGGCCAGATGCCTCTTACAAGAAGAGTCCCGAAAAAGGGGTTTACAAATCCCACCAGAATTGAATACAAAATTGTCAATTTGAGTGACCTGAATCGCTTCGAGAAGGGATCGGTCATCGATCCTCAGGCGCTTAAGGAAGCGCGGCTGGTTAAAGGCAGGAACGTTTTGGTCAAGATACTCGGCAGCGGGAGTGTTGATCGGGGGTTGGTGGTTCGCGCTCATAAGTTCAGCAAGACTGCTGCGGAAAAAATCGTCGCCGCAGGTGGATCCGTGGAGGTTATCAAGTAGACGATGGCCGCCATGGGCAACATCGGTAAGGTACCCGAGCTGCAAAAGCGCATACTTTTCACTATTGCGATGCTCGGCGTTTATCGCATAGGCGTGCACGTGCCCACACCGGGTGTGGACGCCAAGATAATGATGGACTGGTTCCAGAGTGCGCAGAACACCATATTGGGACTGTTCAGTACTTTTACCGGCGGTGCTTTTCAGAGGATGAGCGTTTTAGCGTTGGGGATCATGCCCTATATCAGCGCCTCCATTATTCTTGACCTCATGACTATGGTTATACCGCAGCTCGACCGCCTTAAAAAAGAGGGAGAACAAGGCCGAAAGAAAATAAAGCAATATACCCGATATTTAACCGTAATGTTGTGCATAGTACAAGGATTTGGTATTTCGTTTTTCCTCGAGGGGTTGAAGGGGCAAGGTGGAGTACCCGTGGTTCCGCACCCCGGTTTCGCTTTCCGACTCCTGACCATGATAACCCTGACCGCCGGTACCACATTCCTTATGTGGCTTGGCGAGCAGATAACGGAGCGTGGGATCGGCAACGGTATCAGCCTCATAATATTCGCGGGAATTGTCGCGGACATGCCTTCGGCAATGGGTCAAGTGATAGTCGGGGGTATGGAAGGCCAATTTTCGCTAGTGCAGATTTTTCTTCTTCTGCTCATCATGGTAGTGGTGATTGGGGCCATCGTTTTCGTGGAGAGGGGCCAACGGCGTATACCGGTGAGATATGCGAAAAGGGTGGTTGGTCGCAAGATGTTCGGCGGAGTCAGTACGCACCTGCCACTCAAGGTTAATACCTCGGGGGTCATCCCGCCGATATTTGCGAGCTCGTTACTTATGTTTCCGGCCACTGCGGCAGGCATTTTAGGTAATACTTTCGAGCCGTTGCAGGTCTTCGCCGACTTTTTCAGGTATGGTCATCTGGTCTACAACGTTTCTTACGTAGGGTTGATAGTCTTTTTCTGTTATTTTTATACTGCGGTTGTTTTTAATCCCGTGGACGTTGCCGATAACTTAAAGAAACACGGCGGCTATGTGCCCGGCCAAAGGCCCGGCAAAAATACCGCCGAATACATAGACCGAATCCTGACCCGCCTTACCCTCGGAGGCGCAGTATATGTGTCCATCGTGTGTGTGTTGCCGACCTTACTTATGGCCCAGTTCGGTGTTAGTTTTCAGTTCGGTGGTACCGGTTTGCTCATCGTGGTAGGTGTTGCCATGGACACAATTTCGCAAATCGAGGCGCATTTGCTGTCTCGAAGCTATGACGGCTTTCTGGGGCCGGGTGGACCGAAGGTCAGAGGAAGAAGAGGGAGGTAAATGAGCAAAAACCTCATTTTATTGGGACCTCCCGGAGCAGGAAAGGGTACCCAGGCGAAGAAGATGGTGGATTCTTACGGCATTCCGCAGATATCCACCGGCGATATACTCAGGGCAGCCGTAAAAGAAGGCACCAAGTTGGGAAAGGAAGCGAAAAGCTACATGGATCGGGGAGAGCTGGTACCGGACAGTGTGGTCATCGGAATAATCGAGGAAAGGTTGAAGCAACCCGATTCGAAGAATGGCTACATACTCGACGGTTTCCCACGCACTGTACCGCAGGCTGAAGCGCTCGACGGCATACTCGAAAAAATGGGATCGAACATAGATTACGTCATAAGCATCGAGGTACCAGATGATGAGTTGATGGGTCGTCTCACAGGCCGGTGGACATGCAGGGGCTGTGGCGCAATGTATCACGAAAAAAGCAAGCCGCCCCGAAAAGTCGGCAAATGTGATGTGTGCGGAGGCGAGCTTTACCAGCGCGATGATGATAAGGCCGAAACAATAAAGGAGCGGCTAAAGGTGTATGGCGCTCAGACCGAACCGCTCATAGATTATTATTCAAGGAAAAGCCTTGTGCGAAAAATAGAAGGTATCGGTACGATTGACGAAATATTTGAGCGCATAAAGGCCGTGCTGGGAGGTGCTTCTTAAGAGCGCTTGGGGAATAATGATAATCATAAAGACACCCGACGAGATAGAACTCATGCGTCATGCTGACCGCATTGTCGCCGAGGTTCTCAATGCGTTGCGGGAAATGATCAGACCTGGGATAACCACGGCGGATATGGAGGCGGAAGCGGAAAAAAGACTCGAAAAAGCCGGTGCTAAATCTGCTTTTAAGGGTTATCCGGGCGCACACGGACCTTTTCCAAGCGTTTTATGCGCTAGCATCAACGACGAGGTGGTGCACGGCATACCCAGCCCAAAGCGCGTCGTCGAGGAAGGAGACATCGTCAGCCTCGATTTCGGAGCTATTTATAAGGGCTACTGTGGAGATGCTGCAATTACCGTGGGTGTCGGGAAGGTGAGTTCGGAGGCTAAGAAGCTTATGCAAGTCACCGAGGAAGCTCTTATGAAAGCCATCGAACAGGTGAAGCCCGGTAATCGCCTGCACATGATAGGGAAGGCGGTGCAAGGACATGTTGAAGCGAACGGTTTCAGCGTTGTGAGGCAATTCGTGGGTCATGGCATAGGAAGTAAAATGCATGAAGATCCGCAAATTCCTAATTTCGTTGATCCTTCGGCGCCGAGACCGAGGTTGAAGAAAGGTATGGTACTGGCAATCGAGCCGATGGTTAACTTGGGTCACTGGGCCGTTCGAGTGCTGGACGACGGTTGGACTGCAGTCACCAGCGACGGAAGCCTGTCGGCGCATTTCGAGCACTCGATAGCCATCGGCCCAAATGGGCCGGATGTGCTAAGCAAAATCTAGGGTGGGGTAATGTCAAAGCGCGACGCCATCGAGGTGGAAGGGAAAGTTCTGGAGAACCTTCCTAATGCAATGTTCAGAGTCGAGCTGCCCCACGGTCATGAAATATTGGCGCATATATCGGGAAAAATGAGAATGCACTATATAAAAATAATGCCAGGGGATAAAGTTACGGTCGAGTTGTCACCGTATGACCTTAGCAGGGGAAGAATAACTTTCAGGAAGAAGGAAAGGACTATGCAGCAGACTCCTTTCCGGAGGAAAAGAAGAAGATGAAAGTCAGGGCGAGCGTCAAGAAGATATGTGATAAGTGTAAGATCATCCGGCGCAAGGGCGTGGTACGGGTGATTTGTGAAAACCCCAAACACAAGCAGCGGCAAGGCTGACAAATTGCTGAGGAGGCACTAAAGTGGCGCGTATCGCGGGAGTTGACTTACCCCGTAACAAGTTGATGGAAGTGGCGCTTACTTACATCCACGGTATCGGTAGCAGTTCCGCCAGGAAGATTTTGGATGAGGCCGGAGTGGAACTGACCAGGCGCAGCGACGATCTCGACGAGACCGAAATAGCTCGCATCCGCGAGGTTATCGACAGAGAGTACGTCGTCGAGGGGGAATTGCGTAAGCTGGTGAGCCAGAATATCAAGCGCCTTATGGACTTGGGTTGTTATCGCGGTCTCCGGCACCGGCGCGGCCTGCCCGTTCGAGGTCAGAGGACTCACACCAACGCGCGTACAAGGAAAGGACCTCGAAAGGGACTCATGATAAGGAGAAAGGGGAGTAACTAAAATGGCGGCGAAACCCAAAGGTGGGCCAAAAGGCCGCAAGAAGGTAAAAAAGAATATTGAAGTGGGTGTGGTACACATACAGGCCACGTTCAATAACACTATCATTACAATCACGGACACACAAGGCAATACCATCGCCTGGTCCAGCGCGGGCGTTGAAGGGCGGTTTAAGGGCAGTCGCAAAAGCACGCCTTATGCGGCTCAGATAGCTTCCCAAGACGCTGTCCGAAAGGCGATGGATCACGGTCTTAAAAGCGTTAGCGTGATGGTTAAGGGGCCCGGGCCGGGCCGCGAGGCAGCGCTTCGGTCTTTGCAGGCCACCGGGTTGAGAGTAACGATGATTAAAGACGTTACGCCCATTCCGCACAACGGATGCCGACCGCCCAAACGGCGCCGCGTGTAAGAGGCGTAAGGAGGGTTATACTTGGCTAGATATAGAGGCGGCGTATGTCGATTTTGCCGACGTGAAGGCTTGAAACTCTATCTCAAGGGGGATAGATGTTACAGCGATAAGTGCAGCGTTGAGCGTCGAAATTACCCTCCCGGTCAG
This sequence comes from uncultured bacterium, assembly GCA_964503115.1. Taxonomy (GTDB): domain Bacteria; phylum RBG-13-61-14; class RBG-13-61-14; order CAYWKU01; family CAYWKU01; genus CAZDAF01. The sequence goes on along the minus strand of CAZDAF010000032.1, from coordinate 4,779 downwards.
CATGGACAGGGAAGAGTGAAATTCAGTGAATTTGGATTGCAATTGCGTGAAAAACAGAAGGTCAAGCGCATATACGGCCTTCTCGAAAAGCAGTTTCGGCGCACTTTTTACGAGGCAGCGCGCAGAAAAGGCGTTACCGGTGAAAACCTCATATTGATGCTCGAGCGGAGGCTGGACAATATGGTCTACAGGATGGGGTTCGCTTCGAGCCGCAATCAGGCGAGGATGTGGGTTACGCACCGGCATTTCCTTATAAACGGTAAAAAAGTAAATATACCTTCCTACAAGGTGCGTGTCGGTGATAAGATATCGCTGACTGAAGCGGGAAAAAAAAGCGCCTTGCTCAAGGAAAACCTTGCAGCAGCGGACCGGAGGGGTTTTCCCCGATGGGTAACTGTTGATAAGGAGCGGATGGAGGGCGTTGTGAACGAATTTCCCACCCGAGAGGACATCACCATGCCCATGGAGGAACACCTTATAGTGGAGCTTTACTCCAAGTAAGGTTCACAAACCCGGAGGGAATCATGCAGCATCGCGTCTGGAAAGATTTGATTCGCCCGAAAAAACTCGAGGTGGACACCGAAACCCTCACCGACAGGTACGGCAAATTCGTCGGAGAGCCTTTCGAGAGAGGTTTCGGATTAACGCTAGGCAACGCCTTGCGCCGCGTGCTGTTGAGCTCGCTGCAAGGCGCCGCTATCGCCAGCATTAAACTTGATGGCGTATTGCACGAGTTCAGCACCGTACCCGGTGTTGTTGAGGACGTGGCCGAGATAATACTCAATCTTAAAGAAGTAAGATTGAGACTCACGGGTTCCGCGCCTCGAACCATGCGTATCGAAGCAAAGGGGGCCACTGAAGTCAACTCGGGCGATATTATCCACGATGAGTTCATAGAGGTACTGAACCCCGAACAACACATCGCCACTGTTGGAGAGGGCGGAAAATTAGAAATAGAACTGAATGTCAGGACGGGAAGAGGTTACGTTCCCGCCGAGCGGAACAAGGAAGAAGGCGTGCCACTCAATACTATCCCGATAGACAGCGTCTTCAGCCCCGTTCGGAAGGTCAACTTTACCGTTACGAATGCTCGCGTCGGACAGGTCACCGACTACGACAGGCTCACTATGGAAGTATGGACGGACGGCAGCGTAAAGCCTGATGACGCGTTGGCTTACGCATCAAAAATACTCAAGGAACAACTCAATATCTTCATCAATTTCGAGGAAGAAGACGAAGAAGAAGAGATGGAAGGCGGTTTCGGTGAGTTCGTAGAGCGGCTAAGAGTACCCGTCGAGGAACTCGAACTTAGTGTGCGTAGCACAAACTGCCTGAAAAACGCAAGCATAAAAACCATCGGCGAACTCGTGCAGCGTACCGAGTCCGAAATGCTCAAGACAAAGAACTTCGGTAGAAAATCCCTCAATGAAATAAAGGAGTTGCTGGGTGAATTAGGTCTCGAACTGGGCATGAAACTCAACCCGGCCATAGTAAAACAGCTATCCGAAAAATAATAATGAGTTGGAAATATGAAACACCAGGTTAAAGGGCGCAAACTGGGGAGAACCACGCCCCATCGCAAATCGATGTTCCGAAACATGGTCACTTCGCTGCTCGATCACGAGCGCATAGAAACCACTGTAGCGAAGGCCAAGGAGTTAAGGGGTGTTGCGGAACGGATCATTACTCTCGGTAAACGCGGTACCCTTCACGCGCGCAGGTCGGCGCTTAGGGTAGTCAGGGATAAAGCGGTGGTGAGGAAGGTTTTCGACGAGCTGGCGGAGCGTTATCGTGATCGAGCCGGCGGTTACACGCGTATTATCAAACTGGAGCCGCGTAAAGGCGATAACGCGCCTATGGGCATTATCGAGCTGGTCAAGGAACCAGTCAAGGGCAAGGGCAGACGGCCCAGAAGACGACGCCGAGCAAAGGCGAAACCCGCCGAGGCTGCGACAGCCGCCGCCGAAACAGTAGAAGCGCCCGCTGAGGAAGTGTCCACTGAGAAAGTGCCTACTGAGGAAATGCCTGCTGAGGAAAAGCCCGCTGAGAAAGCACCCGTCGAAGAGACCCCAAAAAAGAAGAAAACCGCTGCAAAGAAATCATCGGCCAAAAAGACGTCTCCGAAAAAGGAGCCTGCCAAAAAAGCTTCTGCAAAGAAGAAGACGTCCGCCAAGAAAACCCCCGTAAAGAAAACGACGAAAAAAGACGAGCCTAAAGCTCCCGCCAAGGACAAGAAAACTTCTGAAAAAAAAGCTGAAAAGAAGACCAAAACTTCTAAACCCGCACCCAAGAAAAAAGCGGCAAAACCGGCAAAAGAAGACAAGAAAAAAACTTCTAAAAAATAAGAACAATCACCTGCTTTTAAAAAGAAACCCACCTCTCATAGGTGGGTTTCTCAGGTGGATTTGCGCCCGCAACTTACTCGTAGTAAGCTACCTTAGAAATCGGAATGAAAATCGGTGACCCTTCAAAGAACGAGCTTTTAGATTATGAGCGAAGATGTATCTAAAGAGTCTATCTCGCGACTGCGCATATTCAATGCCAGCCGCAAGCTTTTCGCCCGGTTGGGCTACGAGCGAACCACCGTGTCCTTGATTTGCAAGGAAGCCGGTGTCAATCGCGCAATGGTCAGCTACTACTACGGTGGAAAGCTCGCCCTTTACAGTGAAATAATGGAGATGGCTTGCAATACTCTGTTGCGCAGCTTGCGAGAAGGCGTATACAACGAGAAGGGCCCGACGCAAAGACTTCGTGCATTTGTAAAAATCAATATCGAATTCCAAATCATCGAGCCGGAAGAAACCGACATGATATTGAGGGAAGTAAGTTCCAACTTCGCCGACATGGGAGATATTATCGAAAAACATTTCATACAGATGCTGGCAGTGCTAGCAGATGTTATACAAGAAGGAAAAGACACGGGTGTCTTTGAGGAGTCCATGCCTTCGACGGAAATATCATTTTTCGTACTGGGCGCAATTAACTCTTTCTTTGTACTTTATCGTCTTATGCGACAAACGGATTTTTCCCTAAAAATCGACCGGGAGAATAAAGACGTGCTCGTCGATAATCTTCACAATCTCATAATGAAAGGCATCTCGAAAAAAAAAGTATCTTCCAATTCACCGTCGGATTAAGTTCATCTTTCTATTCAATAGGCATTTATGATGGCGAAGCGCATCAAATTTGTGATATTAGGTTGTCCCAAGAATCGTGCGGATGCGGAAGCCGTTGCCGGTATACTAAAAGACGCCGGATTCGATATCGTAGGCTGGGATGAAGAAGCTGACGCGGCCATATTGTTCACCTGCTCTTTTGTGAGAGATGCCGAGGAAGAGACGATGAATACCATCGTCGAACTCGGCAAACTCAAGCGCGCCGGCAAGCTCCGCGCACTTCTGGTGGTCGGCTGCATGCCGCAGAGGCATCGTGGCGAAAAAGGCATTGCCGACGATCTGCCGGAAGTGGACGCGTGGGTCGGCGCCGCGGACTACCCGAAATTACCGAAAATAATCGAGCGTGCTTTCGGCGACAAGCGTCATTTCAGGGTGCCACAAAAAGCAGGGTTTCTCCCGGGTCGAGGGCCCAGATTAAGGCTTGGAACCGAACCGTACTCTTACCTGAAAATCAGCGAAGGGTGTGAAAACAGATGCGCATATTGCACCATTCCCGGTATAAAGGGCGACTTCCGCAGCAGACCCATGGGGCAACTGCTTGACGAAGCGGAAAAACTTGTCGATGCCGGTGCGAAGGAAATCGTGCTCGTAGGGCAGGATACGGCGCTTTACGGCATTGACCGTTATGGTCACAAAAGACTCGGGAAACTTTTACGAAAGATGGCCGAACGAACTCCCGAGGCATGGGTAAGGGTCATGTACTGCCACCCGGCCCACCTTGAGGATGACGTTGTCGAAACTATCGCAGAGTTTTCCAACATTTGCCCTTACCTGGACATACCCATTCAGCATGCGGCGAATTCGGTGCTGCGGCGAATGGGTCGGCAAGGTTCCGGAACCGAGATCGAAAAGCTCATCCGGCGCATTCGCGAAAAGGTTCCTGAAATAATCCTGAGAACCACCGTCATGGTAGGTTTCCCGGGAGAAACGCAGGCGGAGTTTCGCGAACTGGTGGATTTTGTAAAATCGATCCGTTTCGAGCGACTCGGCGCATTCGCCTATTCGAGGGAAGAAGGTACCCCGGCATATAACATGCGGGGGCAGGTTTCTGAAAGGGTTAAACTGGACAGGCTGGATATCGTGATGAGAATGCAACAGGAGATAAGCTGGGAAATACATCAGGATTGGGAAGGCAAAGAAATGGAAGTGTTGGTTGACGGCGTCTCCGAAGACCGGCCGGGCCGGCTCACGGCAAGGTCGATGGCGTACGCGCCGGAAGTGGACGGAGAGGTTTATATACCGGCGGATCAAGGCTTTCAGCCCGGAGACGTAATAGAAGTACGAATTACAGACGCCCTGCCATACGAGCTCGAAGGAGAGCCGCTCTTCGATAGGGAAACGTCTAAAACACGCTAACGCTCATAGCTTATTTCCGAATGAAATCGAAGAGTTCAGGGGGCGTAAAACAAACCGGCTAATCCGGCGAGCACAATGAGCACGTAAAGAGCGATGAAAAACTTCGAGCCGTGTTTTTCATCGGCGTCCTGCAAGCGTTTATAGAAAGTTCTCTTGTCCGATTTGGTGACATAATCTTCGGGCGCACGCATTGTTGTCTGGTCGCCTTCCGAAACATCCACCTTTTTAGTCACCTTGACTTTCCTCG
>CAZDAF010000031.1:0-18174 GCA_964503115.1 uncultured bacterium | reverse complement strand
AAGAGCCCGCACAAAGCCCCATTGTTGGACAATGATATTTACGCCAAGTTCCCTTTCCCCACTAACACGACACTCCGTGGCGGATTACAGTACATTACTTCACAAGGCGCCCTGGCGGGAATATTCGACTTCTCTCAACGCGCTCCACATATTTTGTTAAAGGAGGCGTTTGATATGCGAATAAGCCCGCCGCTTGATTTATTTGCCCTTTTTCTTTTTCAACCAGGGCATCATTGAGCGGAGCTTTGCGCCGGTTTTTTCGGAGACATGCTCGGCGGCTTGACGCTTTAACGCACGGAACACCGGTCTTCCGGCCCGGTTTTCGAGTATCCATTCGCGTGCGAACTCGCCACTCTGTATGTCCTCGAGCAATTGCTCCATGTTTTCGCGCACATAATCGTCCACAACGCGGTCGCCTCGAGTGAGGTCGCCGTACTCGGCGGTATTGCTTATTGCGCTTCGCATACCGGCAAAACCTTGCTCGACCACGAGATCAATTATCAGCTTCATCTCATGAATACACTCGAAATAGGCTATCTCCGGAGAGTACCCCGCCTCGACGAGCACTTCGAAACCCGTTTGCATAAGCCTGGTGACACCCCCGCAAAGAACGGCCTGTTCACCGAAAAGGTCGGACTCGGTCTCCTCGCGGAATGTGGTCTCGAATACTCCCGCGCGGGTGGCGCCGATTCCCTTGGCGTAAGCCAAAGCTTGAGCTTTAGCGGTGCGGGAAGCATTCTGCTCGATGGCGATAAGAGCCGGTACGCCCTTGCCTTCCTCGAACTGTGTCCGCACGAGCGTTCCGGGCCCCTTTGGCGCAATCATGATGACGTCGATATTGGACGGCGGAAGAATCTGCCCGAAATGTATATTGAAGCCGTGACTGAAGCATAGGGTTTTGCCTTTTTTCATTGCGGGCGCGATCTGCTCGCCGTAAATACCGGCCATCAACTCATCCGGCAGGAGCATCTGGATCAAATCCGCTTCCTTGGCGGCCTTATCGACGGGTATCGGGTCGAACCCATCCGAGAGAGCCTGCTTGAAGCTGGGGCCTTTACGCTGCCCGATGATCACGTCAAGGCCGGAGTCGCGCAGGTTCAGCGCCTGTGCTCTGCCCTGTGTGCCGTAACCGAGAATAGCGATAGTTTTTTTCTTGAGAGTTTTAAGATTCGCATCCTTATCATAATACACTTTAGCCATTTGATGCTACCTCCTTTGAAAATGAGAAAGCCCTTTTCGAGCCGAGATTAGCATTACTGAAGCGCACAATCAACCATTTCCGGAACCCGGTGCGCCCGTGTCTTCGAGCTCGACCGCAAGAATTTCTTCAGGAGTCGAAAGACTCAAGAAAATAACTCCGGCAATTATTCCACCCATGAATATGTACTGAACCATCTGAAGATAGTTGCCGAAAACGAAATACTCGAGGACGGCGGGCGATATAATGCAAACAGACATGAAAGTCGGTACCACGATAATCGCGCGATCTCTCCAAAAGCCTACTTGAGTGAGAACCGTGGCGCCTATGCCGAAAATCAATGCAATGTACAAAAAAGGATACTTAAGCTGCTCGAAAACGGACGCATTGGTGCCAACGTGCACCCAACTTACCTTGGTCAGTAGTGCAGCTATGGCATTCAGGAAACCTGACAATGCTCCAAAGGAAAAACCATGCAAGCGCTTCGAGGCCAAAGCGACGGCGCATAAAACCACAAAAGCCGCCAGAGGAACTAAAGTGCCCAGGAAAAGATTCATCAAATTATATCGAGCCGGAAAGAGATCCCCCACCGCAGATGACGCGAGGGCGAAAATTTCCGGGTCGGAGTAATCGTTGCATTTCTTTTCGACAGCCTTTTCTACGGTGGATGTTTGAGTATTAAAAATTTGAAGGCTGACGGTGTGAGTCTGATCCGACGCAACGACTCGCCCACCGATTATTCTCTGAACTTTCAAGTGATTCCCCAACTTGACGAGCTCTTTCTCACTGAGGCCGCTTCGAGGAAGCTCCATTTTTTCAAGAGCATCTTCCAAAACCTCTTGTCCTAAAAACCTGTATTTCCCCGTTCCGGTAACCGCCGGTCTGACTTCATCCGAGATTTCGCGGGCCTGCCCCTCTTCGATATTTACGGCTTCCAAATCCATCACAACCGCAGTGCTCTCGGATTGAAAGTAAGGCATTAACACAGTGCATATCACGATAATTCCGATACCGACGAATTCTTTCCTCGTAACACGCTCGCCAATCACGCGCACCGCAAATATAACAAGAGCCACGAGACCAAAACCCGTCATCGAGACTATCAGAGAAGGATTGCTTACGAAGCTCATCGCTCCCCACTGTAAAATTCCATAAGAAGCCGTCATGCACATACCCAGTAACCATATGCCCAGATCGCGCCGGTGCGGCTTGCGGAACATATTCCATTTTTGCGCAAAAACGTGGACCTTCATTTTCTCGAGGCCCTTGCCGACGTTGAGGAACACCGCGCCGAGAAGAGCCAACGATACGCCAATAAGAACCTTCACATCAATCATGCCTGATTATAACCTCCACACTCTTCTGGATGAGAATTTACGAAATATGAATAGCGCCGCACTCGAATAAATAACCGGGTGCGGCGCGCATTAACCGTTCAATGTATAAGATTTTCACGGCGACAAACTACATCGCGCGCAAATATTGAATGACCGGAGAAATTTAGTAGCTTCCTCCCAGTTCCAGGATTTTCTTCTTGGCTTTTTCGACCCATTCCTGCTCGCTGGGCCTCGTTTCCTTCTGAATATATTTTCGGTAGTAGTAGATTGCACTCTGTTTGTTGCCGGCAGCTTGATATACCATACCCAGATTATAGTAAGCGTCAATGTAGTCGGGGTCCAATTCGAGGCATTTCAGATACGCCTTGGCGCTTTCCATATAATTATTCAGCTTCTTTTGAACAAGACCTATATTGAAAAAGTAGCTGGCCCGTTTCGGGTTGAGCCTGGCAGCAGTTTCATACTCTCGTAAAGCTCCGTGATAGTTTTGTTGCTTGTAGTATGCTCTTCCGAGATTATAATGGGCGAGTGCGTAATTCGGCTTAATTCTCAATGCGCTGTTCAACTCCTGGATGGCCTCGTTGATTCTATTGAGTTCGAGGAGGTCCACCGCCAGGTCGTTATATGCGGGGGGGTAGTTCGGGTCGAGTTGGATACTTTGCCTGTACAGTTGAATACGGCGGTTGATGTCATTTTCCTTCCCCGCCAGATCGTACAGCTGCTTTGCACTCATGCCCGACGGGACAACCTGAGGCGGAGGCTGAGGGGGAGGCGGCGGGGGAGGAGTGTGAGGAGTTGGAGGAGAAGGTTCCGCAGAAGATCCACCGCCAACGAGTTTCAGAGAAGCCTTGCTCACAAGGCTGAAAAGATGATCGGTGCTGCACTGGCTGCACCTGTCGTTGATGATGTTCTCGATACTGGCCGTTTGGATGTCCATAAGCTGAAGGCTGATAGTGTACGTGTTACCCATTTTGCCGAGTTGGCCGCTGATCATCTTTTGTGCTTGAAGAAGTTTTCCCAATCTGATGAGTTGGTCTTCACTTAGACCGGTCATGGAAAGCTTTAACTCCTTGAGTGCCGCCTCAAGTTGTTTCCGGTCGACGAGTTTGTATTTGCCGGTCTTGAATATGGCGTCTCTCACATAGCCCGAAAGAATCTTGGCTTCGTGCTTCTCTACGCCCGTTGCCTCCAGATCCAACACCACTACGGTGGTTTTGTCTCCGGCGACGGTCGGTTTTGCCGCTCCGATAATTATCGCCAGCGCAATTGTGAAAATGGAGATTGCCGCTATATACCTCTTTATCATCCGGTCTCTCCTTTCTTTTCCGAGACTCGATTTTCCCCCGGCAAATATGCCGGGTATTATCCTAACGTTGCCGATTATTCCTTAAATTACTCAATAGCCGTATTTTACTATAGCGCCGAATAAAAAACAAGGCAAATCTCCTTTACGCAGCTTTCAGAGGGGAACATGCGGGCCACTCGCCTGGAATTAATAAGGTGCCGGGATACTTGACCTTCTTACCGCATGTGATATACTGTATGTTGGTGAATCGCAAGACAATATTTATACTGGTCGCAGTTGCGTTCGGGGCGGTGGCGTTTCACTTCCGAAACGTTTCCAGCGACGGCGCGGTCGAGGTGGTCATCGCTCATTTCAACGATCTGGGCGGGCGTATTCAGGCGAATAAAAAGGGCCGGGGAGGAATTATACGGCTGGCAGGCGTATGGCGGCGGTTCCAATCGAAGCATCCCGACGCCGTGTTACTTGGCGCCGGCGATATGATTACCGGCTCGGCGCTGTGCACCCTTACCCATGGGGAAGGCGTTTTCCGGCTGGTCGACATGATGGGGATGGACGCTTTCGCGCCGGGCAACCATGAGTTCGATCATGGCGTCAAACAGTACCTCAAATTTATGGAGATAGCGCATTTCCCGTTTGTCGCCGCGAACCTGCGCCCCGGAAAAAGTCTTGGCAAAATCACACTCGCCGATGCTCCGTATGTCATTCTGGATGCGGCGGGAGTCAAAATCGGTGTGATAGGTCTCGCCCACCCGGCCACTCCATTTTTGACGTTCAGAAAAAACACCCGGGGGGTTGATTTCTTAAAATCGGCTCCATCGGTTCGAAAGCTTATTTCCGAAGTGGACAATAAGGCGCAACTGGTTGTCGCTTTGACACACATAGGAATGAATAATGACCGCAAGCTCGCCCGCAGGGTAAGAGGCATCGACATTATTATCGGGGGACATTCGCCGGAGGCCACATATCGCCCGGTACGGGTTGGAAAAACATGGATTGCGCACGCCGGTGATAATGGGAATTTCCTGGGAGTCGTACGCGTAAGGCTTAACCCCGCCACTGAAAAAGTTGTTAAAGTGAAGGGGAATCTGCTGCCCGTCGGTTCGCGTACTCCTCCCGATCCGGATATGGCGACAGCCGCCGCTGCGGAGGAAGAAAAGCTCCCTATACGCCCGGATGAGGTAATTGCCGAAGCGCTGGGACATTACGACAAGAACGAGGATTTGGCCCCCTGGATAGCAAGGCTTATGAAAGATTACTCCGGCGCGGATGTGGCGATGGTAAATATAGGCGGCGTGAGAGCGGATTTCGAGAAAGGCTCCATCACATACCGCGACGTATTCCGTGTGATGCCTTTTGATAATCAAGTTGTCGTTATTCGCATACATGGGAAAGAGCTTGCCCGGTGGATAAGAAAAGGCAACCTGATAACCGACCGATCCTTCCGTCCCGACCGGAGCAGATTTTACAAAGTGGCCACGATGGACTTCGTCGTCTCGAAGCGCCGTATACCGGAAGGCGATCTTCGCACAACTCAATTAAAGGTACGAGACTTGATGATTCAGAACCTTAAACGCCGAGGCACGCTGCGGTTGTAAACGGCGCTTAGGTGGTAAACATGCGGCTCAACTCGCTTTTGAGCTGACTCTTGATAAGCTCGACCAGGTAAGCTCGTATATTATCGTCCATTTCGTCTATTTTGACGCTCATTCCGGCGACATGACCTCCGCTCGAATCGCTTTGACCCGGTTCAACAACATAAGATACGGTACCATCGGCCTTAAAGAAGGGAAGGTCCTCGTATATAAGGCTGAATACCATCACGACGGATGTGCCGACCGGGAGCAGTTCATCGGTCTCGACGAACACTTCCCGCTTTCCGATCTGTTCGGCAAATTGGACGAAGAATTCCTCGAAGTCTTCGTTAATTATATGCAGCTCGTTGATATCGGCAGGCATGTCAGTTGACCTTCCGCGTCCTGAAACCCTCATATCCGGGTGTGCGACTTGATTCGCAGGTTTCCGGGAAAAGCATCGCAATCTGCGCGCCGACCGCGCCACAGGCGCGGGCGCTGTCGGGCTCCAAAGAATACACGTGTGGAGGTGAAACCGGTCGCGCGTCGTGAAGCGTCGACTCGGATGCTTTGCTTTTCAGTTTATCGAACCAATTCAACCAGTTGGGAGCAAGTCGGTCTACGGCGATATAAGCCGCAGCCAGAGCAAGTCCTATAAGCAGGCCCAGCAATATCCCGCGCAGTAATTCTCCCCTTATACTGCGTTCTTTTTCGGGTGGAGCCTCTTGTTCCCGATCGCCCGCGTGCGCGCGCGCGGACGGAGCAGCCGGCTCTTCTTCCTGAAGAGGCGCTTCCGGCGTCGTGCCATGAACCGGGAACAACCCTTTGCCATGAGACGTTGAAGTGCTATCGGAAGTGGTGGTAGGTTCCGGCTTGATTGTTTCTGCTCCAATCTCAGTTGAAATCTCATCCGTCTCTTCGCTTGCCTCCGGCTCCCTGGTCTCCGACACCTGCGGTTCCGGTATTTCCGCGCGGTCGCGCGCGGTTGGCGGTTCCTGCTTCGCCAACTCTTCGATAGTTTCCGCGCGGTCATGCGCGGTTTCCATTTCGAATTCAAGTTCATCGACAAGCTCAGAGGCGGGCGTTTCCGCGCGGTCACGCGTGATTTCTTCCGTTTCAATTTCGGGAGGTGTTGCTTCGACAGATTGTTTTTCTTTTATGTCGAATGCCGGAAGCGATTCTTTCAATGTTTCCGGTTTCGGGAAGCCTCGAATTGACGGCACGGTATCATCCTTGTGTGAATCGTCCTCGGTGGGCATTTTGAACTCGACGCCCTCGGGCAATTCAAAATCATGCGAAGGAGACCACTCGAGACTGTCTTCTGGACCTTTTGATTTCGAGCTTATTTGGTCGCCTTGCTCGACGGCGTCGGTTTCACTCTCGTTATCGACAACTGACGACAATCCTATCGACGTGAAATAATCAAGAGTGCGTTTGGACAAATTTGGAGCGCGGGCGATCGCTTCGAGTGTCGGCGAATCGTTCGGCAAGCCCCGCGCTATGAAATCCAACACCTTCGGATGACCTGCCTCGGCGATGAAAACGGCTATATCATCGGGCGATATGTCGGGTAAAGTTTCCTGAGCAAGGTTACGAACCCGGCTGTCGGAATCGTAAAGCATCGCATACAGCAAAGTGACACGACTCGTCGCCGGAAGGCGATTTGCGCCCCTTACCGCCATAAGGCGAGTTTCGCGCTGCGCCCGGGTAATTTCGCCCGGCGGATCGCCTTTATGCTTTTTTGCTTTTATTACGCGCACATTCGCCACGTAAATGAGTATAATCGCAGGCCACCTTGTCCGTCAAGGAGAAAAAATATTTCGGCGCATAAACTTACCTTGAATGGGAGATCTTCACTCTCATGTCGCTACGCCCACGATATTTCCATGAAAGTAAAATAAATTTGTCATTTTACTTTTTTTATTTCCGGTTCCGTGACCAGGCCATATTTGTTTTCGACGTAGTTGTATACGTCGGCTTTGCGTTGCATATCGATTTGTCTTCGTGCTTCGGGTTGGTTGCCGGCGACCTCTTCGAGTAGTATTTCGGCGGCGCGGTCTACGGCGAACGGATTTTTTCCGACCAGAAACCCTATATCGGGCGACATGAGTTCCTGGTGCGAATTCAGGCAATCGCATCCGACGGTTATTTTAACCATGTGCGCCACATGTAGTATGCTATCCCACCGACCGGCCACCATGCCTATGAAGTAGTCCGCCAACCTTTGGTTGATGGTGTCCTGGCCCCGCATCCATTGCTTGATTTTACGTGGCTTCATCGTGATGGCTCCGGACGGGCAGTCGGTCAGGCATTGTCCGCATCCCACGCATTTATCCTCGTCCAGCTTCGGTGGGTCGTCACCGGGGTATTCGAGCGCTCCCTCGGGGCATTCGGTGGCGCAAATACCGCACCGGTCGCATATTTCGGGGTCGAAGACGGGTCCGAAGGCCATGTGCATTTGCGATTTGCCCCGCCGGTCGGCAAAACCCATCGCAATGCCCTTGACCGCAAGCGCCAAACCCGTCAGGCCGTGGCCGGTGAAGTGCACATGATTAATAATGCATCCGGCAACGAGCGCCCCGGCCCCTATCCGAACTACCGGAAAGCGGTTGGGAGGAGTGGTGGCCAGGTCGGTGCTGTCGGCGGAAAACTCGTATACGCCCGGAACGGAACTTATCGAGCGGTCAAGCACCACAAACGGCACGCCAAGTTCCAGCCAGCCGTGATCGCGCGCCAGATTCATGTAAGATTCGATATTTTCAGGCGTATTATCCTTGCCGCCTCGGCCGCGGGAATACAGCACTGTCGTGTCGCCCACGACGATACGGTCTATTCCACGGCTTTTTAGAAATTCGACGGTGGAACGGGCAAGGTCGGGGATGATCCTCTGCCAGGCGTTAGGCTCGCCGATATGGGTTTTGATAAGCGCTGGTGCTTCCAGATTTTCGGGCGCCGCTTCCTCGATAATCTCGCGCAGCCGGTTGTTAATGCGGTTTCTTACCGAAAGATCGTCGAGATTAAGGTTTTGGCCCCTTATGTCGAGGAACCACACCGCGCGCGCGCGGTCGGTCGCGCCTGCAAGCATCCAGTCGGGTATTTTGTTCTTGACCGACAATTTTTACTCTACGGGTTCCACTTTCTTCGAAAGGGGTTTATCGACCATATTCAATACGCGGCGGCGATTGTCCCACTTGAAATTCTTCGGAAAATAGAAGTAGCCGTTGTACAAATAGGTACCGGGTTTGAGGTTACCGATACCTTTCATATATATTCCGACATTGGACTGGCCGGGCTCTTCTTCCGGCGAATCCGCCGCGCCCGTGTCATCCACGTAGTATCCTTGAGGTGAAAAGGTGTCGGTCATCACCTTGGGGTATACATACCGCACAAAGACGGTTCCGGCCGGGCCTGTAATGCAATACCATAATCGATTTTTTGTAAGGTTGAGATTTTTTTCGGCTTCGCTCATCTTGCCGTCGAACTTTACGCCCGCAGTGTTAACCTGGTCGTAGTACTTACTGCCCCAGAATTTGCGAGTGAAGTCCAGGGTTTGGTCCAGGTGTAAGTTTCGAATAAACGCCTTTGGAATCGGCGGTATTTGCAACGTTAGCGGTACCACGAAAAATGATGGGTAATAAATGTTCTGGCTCGATCCTTTACCTTGAATTTTTATTTTCCAGGCGATTTTCAGCCAACCGATGGACTTGCGGAGAACCCGTACCGGCCCGTCTATCCATCCAACGGCCTTTGCTTTGGCTTTAGATTCCGGTATTTGGCTCGTTCCCGGAATGCTAATACCTCTTCCCCGGGTTTTGTACCGATCCATGATGTCCGGTCCCCACGAGCCGTCCGGGCGCTTGAGCATGCATTTGTCGAAATAACTATCGTTGAGGCGCGTAGCGAGCTTGTATGTGGAACCGATCATCCACATCCATTCTTTACCGACTTTGTAAGTGGCGTAATCCACTTTTGAGGGCGCCGGCGGGTTGTCGAAAAGGAAGAGGTAAGCATACCCGACGCCGCCGTCGACCGGATCCCTTACCGATATTTTAACTCCCGCTTTAGCTCCAGTTGGCTTAGACCCGGCAGGAGCCTCATCGCCCATGTCATGCGCCATGAAGGCCAGTTCGTCGTTATCGTCCACAAGTCCTGAATCCACATCCTTCTCCGGCGGGGTGGCAATGGGAAATACCCAGTCGCCGGAAGGAAACCGCTCGTCTATCTGGTAAGGCGCCGGGACGAATTTGCCACCTTTCCATATCAGCAGCCGCATTTTAGAGATGGGTTTGCCCGACAGGCGTTTTATTTCTTTTCCCTGCACCGTGACAGGATCGTCCACGCGCTTGATGGTCATTTTGCCTTCGCCGGCCCCCGATGCCGCCAGCGCCAATAACACAACAGTAACTATCGCAACAATGATTGCAGTAAATGCCGTCTTACTTTTAGTCATTTCAACCTCCTGTTATAAACTGATAGCCATATATCATAAATCAAAAATCGACTTTATGCAGCCCGCGTTTTTTCGCCGGTTGCCCTGTTTGGTTTGAAGTTATATTGTATTTTTACGTGACGTCTGCAAAAAAGTCCATTGTCACGTATTTAAGGAGGTAAAATGGCACCGGTGAGGAAAGCGGTTCTTTCGGAAGGTTTGCGAACCGCCATCGGTCGGGCCACCAAGGGGTCTTTGGCGCAAGTTCGGCCGGACGATTTTGCCGCTGACGTAATAAAAACGCTCCTTGATCGCACTGACGTTGATGGAGCGCAGGTGGAAGACGTCATGATGGGTTGCGCTACGCCTGAAGCCGAGCAAGGTGTCAATGTCGCACGCCGCGTGGCTTCGCTTGCAGGGTTGCCCGACTCGGTACCGGGGGGCACGGTGAGCCGTTATTGCGGATCGAGTGTCGAAGCCGTGGCAATAGCAGTAGCAAGAATCCGGATGGGTTGGAACGACCTTATAATCGCCGGCGGCCTCGAGAGCATGTCAATGGCCCCAATGGGCGGGCTTCAACCCTCCAAGACGGAAAATCCCCGCATGGCTCAATTACAAGAAGGGCTGCCTTCCGCTTCGCCGTTGCTTCAAACCGCTCAATATATCGCCGAGTTACATAATATCGACAGGGAGGAACAAGACAAATTCGCACTCGAAAGCCACAAAAAAGCCGTTAAAGCTATCGATGCGGGGTTGATTGACTGCATAGTTCCAATCAAGATAAAAGAATTCGACGGTACGGAACGCAACTTTGAGGTTGATGAATGCCCCCGCCGGAGCGTCACGATGGAAAAACTCGCCTCGTTGCCCACCATCGCCCGGCCGGTTATATCGCCGGATAAGGAACCCACTATAACAGCAGGTAATTCCTGCCCGCTAAACGACGCTGCGGCGGTTATGTTTGTGGTCGAGGAGCAAAAGGCCCGCGAGTTGGGGCTGAAACCCCTTGCGGTGGTTCGATCCATCGCCGTTGCCGGAGTGCCGCCTCACGAGATGGGTGTGGGCCCGGTGCCGGCTTCTCGAAAGGCCCTCGAACAAGCGGGGTTGAAAATCGGCGATATCGATCTCATCGAGCTTAATGAAGCTTTCGCGAGCCAGTGCATATACGTGATGAATGAGCTCGATCTCGACCCGGAAAAGGTGAATGTCAACGGCGGCGCCATAGCCTTTGGGCATCCCCTGGGAGCCACTGGAACGATCCTTACGGTACGGCTGGTGCGTGAACTGAAGAGACGTGACCTAAACCTCGGGCTCATCACAATGTGCGTGGCGGACGGGCAGGGAATCGCAATGATAATCGAGAGGGTAAGTTGATCCTGATCGGGGAAACCGATATGATATGAAACGATTAACCGCGATATCGATCGTAGCAATCATTTCGGTCTCAAGCGCTGACGCAACGAAATCGAGTTGTATCGAATCAACGCAGTATTTGCCCGCCCAAAATGACGCAGGCTCCTCGATTCGCACACCCTTGACAGCAGTATTCTGGTATGGTAAACTTCAAAAATCTTCTTGAATATTAGCTCTTTAAGTCGAATTAGCTGATAAAAAGGGAAAATAGAATAAAACCAGTGCCATAAACCGAACAATTCGGGTGCCTGCGGCATTGGAGAGATGTAGAATAGCAAGAAACTTTAAGCAAAAAATGCTTCTGTTGCGGTTGTCTACCTAAAGTTTGCCGCTGAAAGCGAGGAAGTATTGCTAAGTCTTAATTTAGCCTTGTGGCTTCAGATTGTTGTTTTCATACTTGTGGTTTTAATATGCGGCCCGCTGCTTATCAAGCCGACCATGGGATTGCTTAACGAGCGCCGAGATCGCACCGAGGGCGCCAAGGCACGCGCAAAGAAGCTCGAAGACGAAAACGACGAACGACTCCGTACCATCGAAGGAAGTATCGATACCGCCCGGCGGGAAGGCAACGCCGAGTGTGAAGAGATACGCATGGCGAAAGTGCAGGAAGCAGAGTCCGTAATCGCGGATGCCAGGGAAGAGGCCCGGAAAGAAATCGAGGAAATGCGCCGTCGCATAGAAGGAGAGATGGAAGGGGCACGTAAGTCGCTCCAGGCCGAAGTCGAAACACTGGCCCGTGAAATAGCAGGTCGCCTGTTGGGAAGAGAGGTGGCCTGAGACATGAAATGGGTGAAATCTTTTAAGATTATCTTAACGTCCTTCTTTTTGCTGATCCTTCCTGCCTTGGTTATGGCTTCCGAAGAAGCCGCTCACGGCGGTGAATCCGACCACGGTAAAGAAATGATAATGACCTTAATTTTCAACACGATAAATTTTATACTTTTTGCGGCACTCCTTGTGATTTTATTGCGGAAGCCTCTCGCGAATTTCATACGCGGGCGAAGCAAGGACGTCGCTGCGGATATCGAGGAAAGTCAAAATCTGCTTGAAGATGCGCAAAAACGCCACGAAGAGATGAAGGAGCGGATTGACAGGCTGGATACGGAAATTGCGGAGCTTAGAGAACGATTGCGAAAAGAAGGTGAAGTTCAGGGGGATCGCATAATCGAGCGGAGCAAGCAAGCCGTCGAACGGATACGCGAAGATGCGAAGTTCCAGGCGGACCAGCAGGTTAAAATGGCCAAAGAGGAGCTTCAGGCGGAAGCGGCAAGGCTGGCAGTCGAGGCCGCCGAGGAAATGCTAAAAAAATCGGTTGGCGAGAAAGACCACGATCAGTTGGTGGGACGCTTCCTCCGGGAGGTTAAAGAGTCGTGATAAAGGGAAGCATCGCAAGACGGTATGCAAAAGCGCTTATACAGCTTGCGCAGGAAGAGGATAAGATCGGGCTGTTCGGTGAAGAGCTGGGTTCAATGGCCCGTTTACTGGAAGAAGTGCCCGAGCTTTTCAACTCGCTCCGCAACCCGGCGGTTCCCAAGGAAAAGCGCAGGGAAATAATGGAAGCGGTACTTGACCAGGCACAGCCGCATCCTTATATGCGGAATTTCATGCTTTTGGTGCTGGATCGGCGGCGTATCGAGCATCTGCCCGGCATGGCGAGTTCGTATCTCGATTATGCGGACGAGCTCGAGGGAAAAGTTCGAGCTAGGGTAACCTCCGCAATGCCACTCGATTCGGAAAAAGTCGAGAATATTAAAGCCACTTTACAGGATAGGATCGGCAAAACCGTTGTTCTGGAAACAGGCGCCAATCCGGGGTTGATAGCGGGGCTGGTGGCGCAGGTAGGGAATTATTTATTTGATTACTCACTATATAATCAGCTACAGAAGGTACGCAAGGAACTTATTGCCGGAAGGTAAGTCGAATTCCGACAATGTCATCGTGAGCGACCGGTTGTGAAAAATAAGGCGGATAAAGGAGAAACGCCAGATGGATATTCGAGCCGAAGAGATCAGTAAGATTCTTAAGGAGCAAATCAAGGAGTACGACCAGGCGGTCGAGGTTAGCGAGGTGGGCACGGTGCTTAGTGTAGGCGACGGCATCGCGCGCCTGCACGGACTCGACAAGGTGATGTCCGGCGAGTTGATCGAGTTTGAGGGGGGCGAGATGGGAATGGTGCTCAATCTCGAGGAAGACAACATCGGCGTCGCCGTTCTCGGTGAAGACGTTCACATCAAAGAAGGCCAGGCGGCCAAGCGCACGCGCCGCATCGTCGAGGTGCCGGTGGGCGAGGCGCTTGCCGGAAGGGTGGTGGATGCTTTGGGAAGACCGATCGACGGCAAGGGACCGATCGAGACCAAGGAGGCACGTCGCGTCGAGTTGAAGGCGCCCGGTATCGTATGGCGGCAGCCTGTCAAGGAACCGCTTCAGACGGGTATCAAGGCCATAGATTCGATGATACCCATCGGCCGCGGCCAGCGGGAACTTATTATCGGCGACCGGCAGACCGGAAAAACCGCTCTGGCGGTGGACACCATAATCAACCAGCGCGGCCAGGACGTGTATTGCTTCTATGTGGCAATCGGTCAAAAACAGAGCACCGTGGCGCAGGTTGTCGAGAAGCTTAACCAGACCGGGGCCATGGAATACACCACCGTGATAAGCGCTACGGCGAGCGACCCGGCGCCGCTGCAGTTTATAGCGCCTTATTCGGGATGCGCTATGGGCGAGTATCACCGCGACAACGGCCGGCATGCCCTGTGTATCTATGACGACCTCTCGAAACAGGCGGTGTCTTACAGGCAGCTTTCGTTACTGTTGCGCCGTCCACCGGGCCGCGAAGCTTTCCCGGGCGATATTTTTTACAACCACTCCCGCCTGCTCGAGCGTGCGGCCAAGATGAGCGATGAGAAGGGAGGCGGTTCGCTGACAGCGCTGCCGATCGTCGAAACACAGGCCGGTGACGTTTCCGCATACATCCCGACAAACGTCATCTCGATTACCGACGGGCAGATTTATCTCGAAAACGACCTGTTCTATTCCGGCATTCGTCCGGCGGTAAACGTCGGTTTGAGCGTCAGCCGGGTCGGCGGTAACGCTCAGAACAAGGCGATGAAGAAGATCGCAGGCAACCTGCGCCTTTTCCTCGCACAGTACCGCGAGATGGCGGCGTTCGCACAGTTCGGATCGGACCTCGACAAGGCCACTCAGCGGCAATTGGATCGGGGAGTGAGACTCCAGGAAATCCTCAAGCAAAAACAGTACGAGCCACTGCCGGTGGAAAAGCAGATTGTGATAATATACGCCGGTAACGAGGGACATCTGGACGAGTACCCGGTCGAAAGCCTGTTGAAGTGCGAACAGGAACTTCAGGATTTTGTGGAAAGACGGCACGCGGACCTGTTGAAGGCTATTGCCGAAAAGAAAGAGCTGACCGACGATATCGTCAAAGGGTTGGAAACCGCTCTGAACGAGTTCAAAGAGCAATTTCAACCTTAGATCGGTCATTAAATAAACGACGAAATAATTCCAAAGGGAAAGGCGAATGCCCAACCTCAAGGCCATACGAAAGAGAATAGCAAGCACAAAGAGCACGCAGCAGATAACTCGCGCGATGAGGATGGTCGCCGCCGCCAAGCTGCGAAGAGCGCAAGAACGCATCGTCGCCGCCAGGCCCTACGCGGAAAAAATGGAAGAAATGACCAAAAACCTTGCGGTAAGGGCCGGCGAGGATATCAAGCATCCGTTACTCGAATCGAGGGATGTAAAGCGAGTTCAACTGCTGATTTTCACGAGCAGTCGCGGCCTGTGCGGCGCTTTCAATTCCAACCTTATAAAAACCGGCGAGAAATTGATAAAGGAAATCACGGATTCGGGGCAAGAGATCAGTCTCACTACCGTGGGCAGAAAGGGATTCGATTACTTCAACAAGCGAAAGTACGGCATACGGGAAAAATATTTGAACCTGGGCGCTGGAGATGATTTCAATACCGCCCAAATTATCGCCCGGGATATGATTTCAGGATATACTGAAAAGGAATTCGACCGCGTAGTAGTGGTTTTCAGCGAATTTTATTCCGCAATGAAACAGATACCGCTTACGAAGGAACTTTTGCCGGTGTCGACGGGCGTTGGAGAAGATAGTGAGTCTGCCGGCGAGTTGCTCTCCGAGTATATCTTCGAGCCTCCGGCGCACACGCTCCTCGAAAAATTGTTGCCGCAGTTTGTCGAGGTGCAGATATATCGCGCGGTACTCGACAATCTGGCCAGTGAATTCGGCGCTCGTATGACGGCAATGGAAAACGCTACCAGCAACGCCGAAGAAATGATTCGCGGCCTGACGTTAACTTTCAACAAGGCGCGCCAGGAAGCTATTACCAGGGAGCTTATGGATATAGTCGGCGGCGCCGAGGCGCAAATGAAATAGGCATTATAACGGAGAAATATTCCGCGAAGAAAGGGATTCCCAAATGGCAGAAAAAAAAAGGATGGGTAAGGTCGTACAGGTTATGGGCCCGGTGGTGGACGTTCAATTCGATACTTCCGACTTGCCGGCCCTTTTCAGCGCTCTGAAAGTGACCAACACGGCCATCAACGACCGGGAATGGAACCTGGTGGTCGAGGTCGCGCAGCATCTGGGTGAGAATATAGTCCGCTGCATCGCCATGGACTCGACGGAAGGATTGGTCAGGGGTGCGCCCGTTATGGACACGGAGGAACCTATTACCGTTCCGGTGGGCCCGGAAACTCTCGGCCGGATTATTAACGTTGTCGGAGAACCGGTTGACGAGGCCGGCCCGGTCAACGCCAAGATGCGGTACCCCATTCACAGGCCGGCGCCTTCTTTCCAGGAGCAAAACACCGCCATTGAAGCCTTCGAAACCGGTATCAAGGTCGTCGATCTGCTGGCCCCTTACATGAAAGGCGGCAAAATCGGTCTGTTCGGCGGCGCAGGCGTCGGAAAGACGGTTATCATAATGGAGCTGATCCATAACGTGGCCTTGCATCACGGCGGATACTCCGTCTTCGGCGGTGTCGGCGAGCGAACCCGCGAGGGCAACGACCTGTGGCTAGAAATGAAGGAGAGCGGCGTTATAGATAAGGCCGCGTTGATTTACGGGCAGATGAACGAGCCGCCGGGCGCTCGCGCACGCGTCGGATTAAGCGCACTCACCGTATGTGAGTACTTTCGTGACGAGGGCCGCGATGTTTTGTTGTTTATCGACAACATATTCCGATTTACGCAAGCGGGCAGCGAGGTCAGCGCGCTACTGGGACGTATACCAAGTGCCGTCGGATACCAGCCCACTCTCTCCACCGATCTGGGCGAGCTCGAAGAACGCATTACTTCCACCATGACCGGCTCCATCACTTCCGTGCAGGCCATATACGTTCCCGCTGACGACTTGACCGACCCGGCTCCGGCGACAACTTTCGCGCACCTCGACGCCACGACCGTTCTTTCGAGGCAGATCGCGGAGCTCGGTATATACCCCGCCGTGGATCCGCTCGATTCCACCAGCCGCATCCTCAGCCCGGATGTCGTCGGCGAGGAGCATTACAAAATAGCTCGAGAGGTGCAGCAGATTCTCCAGAGGTACAAGGACTTGCAGGACATCATCGCAATTCTGGGAATGGACGAGTTATCCGACGAGGATAAGCTGGTAGTCGCGCGCGCTCGAAAGATGCAAAGGTTCCTGTCCCAGCCCTTCTTCGTGGCGGAAGCCTTCACCGGGCAATCGGGTAAATACGTGAAGATCGAGGATACCATACGCGGATTCAAGGAACTGCTCGATGGTAAACACGACGATCTTCCCGAACAGGCTTTCTACATGGTCGGCACTATGGAGGAGGCCGTCGAGAAGGCGAAGAAACTTGCCGAGGAGGCCGCGTAATAAAATGGCCGATACGCTTTATTTGGAGGTAATCACTCCCGAGCGGGTGATTTTTCGAGGCGAGGTAAGTGAAATCACCGCGCCCGGCGCATACGGCGAATTCATGGTTTTGCCGGATCACGCGCCGTTCTTCACGAGTCTCGAAATCGGAATGGTACATTTCAAAACCGAACAGGACGATCAATGGGCGGCTGCGCACGGAGGTTACTTCGAGGTTTTGGATAATCGCATCACAGTGCTCGCCGACAGCGCTGAACTCGCTCACGAAATCGATGTCGAAAGAGTGCGGCAGGCAAAGGCCAGGGCCGAAGCCCGGCTTAAGGAATGGGAAAATGAATCGCGAGATAACAAGGACGTAGTACGCGCTCAATCGGCCCTGTTGCGTGCAATGGCAAGAGAAAAAGTGATGTCCAAGATGTGACTTTGTCCCTACCTTCGTTTCGTTAACGGGTAACCCATACTTCAGTATGGGCGCCGAAGGCGCAGGTTTCAGGATTCGACGGCTTGCGCCGCCCACACTGGAAGTGTGGGTTACCCCACTAAGCTCTGTTCTGTCAACCGACGACTTTCCGTGGTAACCGGGAGCACGGACAAGGTCGCTCACGCTTCCTTGTCCATGGCACCCTTCATTTGATGTTTCGGGCGTTTTTTTACTCAAGAAGTGAAGGGGTTATTTCCACCAGCATGGTATAGCCCAGTCCGAAGGATATTTTTACTCCGGGGATAAGTTTTTCACCGCCGGTAAGCGCTCTCATGAATTCTATGGTGTTGGGATAAGCTTCATCCACAAGGATATACCTGATTTCTTTTTCGATCAGCCATTTCTTCGGATCGTCCGGCATGACAAGAGGAACTCCTATGACGGGATGGCCGGAGGCCAACGCCACCAGCCTGGGTTTGCGGGCCATCACCAATGCGCCCGGTTCAGTCTTTCGCGCCAACCACATACATAACCTCAGAAGACGGTCGTAATCCTCCCAAAAGGTATACATGTAAATACCTTCATCAACCCGGATTTTTTTTCTTTTG